>JANOFZ010000189.1:0-12748 GCA_031413935.1 Thermoleophilia bacterium
GCCCGGGCGAGGTCGTCCCAGATCCCTGCCATCTGAATCGGGTCGCGCCCGAGGACGACACTGCGCAACCCACGACACCAGAGGTGGACGTCGTCCATCAACACGAGCGCGAGCGCGGCCGCGGAGGCCGTGTCGGCTTCTCCGATCCCGACGCGCCCGTCGGCGTCCACGATCTCGATCAGCAGCGTCTCTGTCGCGCTGTCGACGTCACCGATGTCATTGATCGCGCGCAGGAGGTGGGCGCGCAGCTCGACGATCTCGCATGGGGGCGTGGGAAGGGCAGAACCCGCCGGCAGGTCGAAATCGTAGTCATCACTCATATGACGACTTGAACCCTACGCGACTGCACCGGGATGAGCAACTATCCGCTCCTCTACGCCTGCGTGAGGAGGTCGCTGAGCGGCAGCGCATGCTGGTCGGCATAGACCGGGTCGTGGATGAACCAGTAGTGCGCCGCCATCGCCTCCCGGGCGCGCCGTGGGTCACGCTCGCGGATCGCATCGAGAATCGCGACCTCACGCTCGACGGGCCAGGTGGACGGATCGTCGGCCCTGACCGGAATCGACGTCGCGAGAATGAGCCGCTGCAAGGGCCGCAACAGGATCATGAGGGCAGGAAGGCGCGTCGCATCGAGGATCGCGAGGTGAAACGCGAGGTGCGGCGCCTCTGCCGCCGGCCAGTCACGCGCTTCGGCGGCAGCGACGAGTTGCCCGAGGTGGAGCTCGAGCGCGACGAGATCCGCCGCTTCGTGCCGGATCGCCGCGATCTCCGCGAGCTGGAGGTCGAGAGCCTCGCGGGCGAGGGCGAGATCTCCGACGGTGAGGTCGGAGCGGGTCAGCATCACCGTGAGCGCATCGGTGTAGGTGTCGTCCGTCGGCGGGCGAACAGTCGTCCCGGATCCCTGGCGCACGTCGAGGAGGCCGCGCGCCGCGAGCGACCGTACGGCGTCGCGGATCACGCTCCGGCTGACACCGAGTTGCTGCGACAGCTCGGGCTCCGACGGGACGCGCTGCCCCGCAACCCATTCGCCACTGAGGATCCGGCGCTCGAGCGCCTCGCTCACCGTGTCCGAGAGCAGCTCGGGCTTACCGACGAACGGAAGCGGCTCGGTCACGGTCGACCTGCTGTGTCGTGTCGCGGTTTGAGCATCGAAGAGCGCAATCGTACTCCCTGGAGTCGTATGATGACTGATGAGCAGGCTCTCGGGGCTCAGATGATTGATTCCGAATTGCCGTGCTTGTCGGGGAGGGCCTGAACCGAGCAGCGTGGTCGGCTCGATCTGCGTGAAGGCTGGCTGCCTTCATGTTGATCGAGACGGCCGCGATGCGATGTGTTCAGACCCCCAACCGCAAGTGCGGCAACCCGGAGCCACTCATCTAATCCGTAGCCCCGCCACGATCGCCGCGGGGCTCGTCCTCGGGGCCGCCGTGACGTGGAACATCTCCAACGTCGGAGCGATCGCGGCGGTAGAGAGCGCGAGCTACGGCGTCTCGCTCGCAGCGGTGGGCCTGCTGACGACGGCGCTCTTCGTCACACACCTCGCCGTGCAGATCCCGGGCGGGAGGATGATCGACAGGGTCGGCGCCAGGGGCATCGGGCTCGCAGCCCTCGTGATCGTCGCGGCCGGGAACGCGATCGCGCTGACGTCTCCGACGTTCGGCATCGGTCTCGGGGCTCGCGCCCTGATGGGGCTCGGGACGGGTGTCGGGTTCGTTGCGGGAATCGACCTCGTCCGCTCGGGGCTCGGTGGCCCGTTCTGGCAGGGCGCCTACGGTGGCTCCACTATGGCCGCGGGCGGGCTCGCCTTGATGGTAATCCCGCAGCTCGTCGGAGAGCTCGGGTGGCGTGCACCGTTCTGGACAGGGCTCGCTCTCGCGCTCGTGGGTCTGCTGCCCGTCCTCGCAGCCCGCCGCACCGCCCCGGCCCACGAGGCGGGAACGCGTGCCCCGCCTTCACGGAGCGTCGTCGGAGACCGAAGCCTCTTGCCGCTTGCCGCCGTGCAGATGGCGACCTTCGGCCTCTCGGTCGTTGCTGGCAACTGGATCGTGACGCTTCTCGAACGTGAGGGGCACGGCAGGAGTATCGCCGGCGTCGTCGGAGGGCTCGTCCTCTTCGCCGGAATCGTCACCCGCCCGGCCGGGGGCTGGCTGATGCAGCGAGCGCCCGATCGAGCGTGGGTGGTCGTGGCCACGGCCCTCGTAGCCGGTTCGACCGGAGTTCTCGTCCTTGCAGCCGCACCGCCGCTCTGGCTCGCAGCGATCGCTGCCCTCGTCGTCGGGCTCGCCGCCGGGCTCCCGTTCGCGCCGGTCTTCAACACGACGCTTCGCCTCCGGCCGGACGCACCTGCAGCGGCGATCGGGTTCGTCAACGGCTCCGCCGTGCTCGTCATCCTCGTGGGAACACCGCTCGCGGGACTGACCTTCAGCATCCCCGGCGACGGTCGCGTCGGCTTCCTGATCATCGGTCTTCTCTGGGCCTCGGCCCTCCTCGCCGTTTCGAGAGCAGCGCGATCGTGAGATAATCGCTCCACTCGGAGAGCATCAAGCCCAAGGAGAAGACCATGGCCCTCAGCTTCGGCGTCACCGTTCTGCCCGACCCGCCCTACCAACGTCTCGTCGAGCTCATGGTGCTCGGTGAGAAACACGGATTCGAGTACGGCTGGACCTACGACTCCCACGTCCTCTGGCAGGACTCGTTCCCGATCCTGGCCCTCGCCGCCGAGGCGACGACGACGATGAAGTTCGGTCATCAGGTGACGAATCCTGGGACGCGTGACCCGACCGTGCTCGCGAGCCTCTACGCGACGCTGCACGACATCTCCGACGGTCGGATGGTCATGGGCATCGGGCGCGGAGATTCCGCCGTGCGCTACATCGGGCGTCAGCCCGTCAAGGTCGCAGAGTTCGAGCGCGATCTGCGGATGATCAAGCCGTTCATGAACGGCGAAGAGGTGCAATGGAACGAGAAGGACCTGCAGCTGAAGTGGGTTCGCCCCGAGCTGCCCGAGATCGAGATGTGGGTGGCGGGCTACGGGCCGAAGGCTCTCGCGGTTGCCGGCCGGGTCGGCGATGGCGTGATCATCCAGCTCGCCGACCCCGAGATCATCCAGTGGATCATGGGCACGGCTCGGGCAGCTGCGGAGGAAGCAGGCCGCGACCCGGCTGCGCTCAAGTGCATCGTCTGCGCCCCGAGCATGATCACCGACGATATCGCCCTCGCCCGCGAGGAGACGCGCTGGTTTCCGGCGATGGTCTCGAACCACGTCAAGGACCTGATCGACCGCTACGGCACCGACGGCTCGGTCGTCCCTCAGGCTCTCACCGACTACGTCGAGGCACGGAAGTTCTACGACTACAACGACCACTCACGCGTTGGAGCCGCGCATGGCGCCTTCGTGACCGACGAGATCTGCGATCGGTTCTCCGTGCTCGGCAGCATCGAGCAGGTGACCGCAAAGCTGCGCGAGCTCGAGTCGATCGGCGTCGACCACTACTCCGTCTACCTGATGACGCACAGCCAGGAGGAGACGCTCGCAGCCTACGGCGAGCACATCATCCCGGTCTTCAAGGGGGTAGCGGCATAGCGGACGCAGGCGCGGCGAGCGAACAAATCGAGGGCTGGCGTAATGTTGCGGCTGGCTGGGAGCGTCGCCGCGACCTTTTCGCACGAGCGACGGCGCAGCTCTCCGAGCGGATGGTCGACCTCCTCGAAGCGCAGCCTGGAGACCGCGTCCTCGAGATCGCAGCGGGGCCAGGAGAGACAGGGTTCAAGGTGCTTCCCAGGATCCAACCGGGCGGCGAGCTCATTTCCACCGACGCCGCTCCCGAGATGGTCGAGGCGGCGCGGCGGCGTGCGGCAGAGCTCGGGCTGACGGGCGTTCGGTTCGGCGTCGAGGATGCAGCGCATCTTTCGCTTTCCGGCAACGACGTCGATTGCGTCATCTGCCGCTTCGGGATCATGCTCGTTCCCGACATGGAGGCCGTCGCATCCGAGATCGCGCGCGTGCTTCGGTCTGGTGGGACAGCGGTGCTAGCGGTCTGGGCAAGCACGAGCGTGAACCCGTGGATGACCGCGCCGGGGAAGGCAGCGATGGAGCTCGGCCACATGGGGCAGCCCGACCACGATGCGCCCGGCCCGTTCCGGCTCTCCGATCCCGAGCGGCTCCGAGCCGTGATTACGAGCGGCGGCCTCACGATCGAGACCGTCGAGGACGTGCCCGTGCTGTGGGTGGCAGAGTCGCTCGACGAGTGGTGGGAGGCGACGCGCGACACGTCGCGGATGCTGACGATGCTCACGGAGCGTCTGGCGCCGGATGAGATCGCGGAGCTCCGGGAGCGCTCCGAGCACAACCTCGCGGAATTCGTGCAGGAGGACGGCTCGGTGGTGGCGCCCGGGGTCGCCCGGGTCGTTCTTGCTCGATCCGCCTAGAGGATCGTCTTGCCGAGCGCGCTCGCGATGAGCTCGACGGCTGTCAGCGCGGTCGTGTTTTCGCGATCGAGGATCGGATTCGCCTCGACGATCTCAAGCGAGCCGACGATGCCGGACTCGGCGATGAGCTCGCAGGCGAGGTGCGCCTCGCGGTAGGTGAGGCCGCCGCGCACGGGAGTGCCAACGCCTGGGGCGACCTCCGGATCGAGCGAGTCGAGGTCGAACGAGACGTGAACGAAGCCCGGGCCGGCGACCCGGTCGAGTGCCTCCCGCATCGTGCGCTCGATCCCGATTCGATCGATGTCGCTCATCGTGAACACGCGGATGTCGGCCGCACGGAGGAACTCCCGCTCCCCCTCGTCGAGCGAGCGGATCCCGACCAGCGCTACGCGGGACGGATCGAGGGCAGGAAGGGTGAGTCCGTCGTGCGCGAACCACTCGGTTGCACGACCGACGGCGCCGCCGAGCGACATCCCGTGAACGTTGCCAGACGGGCTCGTCTCGGGCGTGTTGAGGTCGCCGTGGGCGTCGATCCAGATTACGCCTCCCGGCTGCCCGGCTGCGGCGGCGAGGCCCGCGAGCGTCCCGAGCGCAATGGAATGGTCGCCGCCGAGCACGAGTGGCCGTGCGCCTTCCCGTACCGTCGCCTCGACGAGCGATGCCAGCTGCGCACACGAGGTGAGAATCTCGGGCAGGAACCGCGCCCGCTCGTCGACGAGCGCGAGCGCCTCGGGCTCCGGCGCAACGACGTTGCCCCGGTCGGTCACCGTGTGACCGATCTCGATCAGCCGCTCCTCGAGTCCCGCGTACCGGATCGCCGAAGGCCCCATGTCGACGCCGCGTCGCGTCTGCCCGAGGTCGAGCGGGGCACCGATGATCGAGATGGGTCTCCTCACGGTGCGAAACCGTACAGGGCATAGGACACGCGTGTGCGGGCGGCGCTACACTTCGCACCCGCGGCGAGGTAGCTCAGTTGGTAGAGCACACGGCTGAAAACCGTGGTGTCGCCGGTTCAAGTCCGGCTCTCGCCATTCTCAGTTGGGCGCTCTCGACGCGGGTTCCGCGCCGATACTCCGGGGCGTCGGAGGAAGGGCCTGATTCGAGAGGACATACTGTGACCCGGGTGCGACACCGTCGCGCCAAGAACTACTCCCGGAAGGTAAGCCAACAACGGCACGGTATCTCTGGACGGTCTCGTATTCGACCGAGGGTGCAAGAGGGTTGCTCGCCGAGGGCGGCAGCTCCCGTCGCGCAGCGATCACCAAGCTCCTCGAGGCGGCTGGCGGGAAGGTCGAGTCGTTCGACTACGCGCTTGGGGAGGACGACGCATACCTTGTAGCCGAGGTGCCCGATGTCCTCGACGTCGCGGCGATCAGCCTGACCGTCGCAGCCGGCGGGGGCGCTCGCGTCACGACGACGCAGCTGCTCACACCCGAGGAGATCGACACCGCGGCGAAGCGGAACGTGCAGTACCGCCCGCCCGGCGCGTAAGGCGTTTCAGAGGGGGAACGGACGGCACTGCCGTCCGTTCTCCATTATCTCGAGCCTAGCCCGACGACGCGTGGATTGCGAGCATGCCTGAACGTCAGGCTTCGTCGAGCTGTCTCTCGACCATCGGCACGAACGGGCGCTCGGCAGAACCGGTGTAGATCTGCCGCGGGCGGGAGATCTTCGTCTCGGGGTCGGTGAGCATCTCCTCCCACTGCGCAATCCAGCCGGGCAGGCGACCGAGGGCGAAGAGAACGGTGAAGTAGTCCGTGGGGTACCCCATCGCCTTGTAGATCAGGCCCGAGTAGAAATCGACGTTCGGGTAGAGCTTGCGGCTAACGAAGTACTCGTCCTCGAGGGCGATCCGCTCGAGCTCGAGCGCGATCTTCAGCTTGGGGTCGACGCCCGTCTCGGCGAAGACGGAATCGGCGACCTGCTTGATCAGCTTGGCTCGCGGGTCGTAGCTCTTGTACACGCGATGGCCGAAGCCCATCAGGCGGGTGCCGGCGCTCCCGTCCTTCACCGCCTCGACGAAGGCGGGAACGTTCGACACGTCACCGATCTGGTCGAGCATGTTCAGGACGGCCTCGTTGGCGCCGCCGTGGAGAGGGCCGTAGAGCGCAGCGATGCCCGCCGAGACGGCCGAGAACGGGTCGACATGCGACGACCCGACGCTGCGGACGGCGCTCGTCGAACAGTTCTGCTCGTGATCGGCATGGAGGATCAGGAGAATCTCGAGGGCCCGCTGGAGCACCGGGTTCGGTTCGTGCTTGCCGCCGATCTCGAAGGTCATGTTGACAAAATTGCCGATGTAGCCGAGATCGTTACGGGGGAGGACGTACGGGAGTCCACGCGAGTGCCGGAAGATATACGCCGCGATCGTCGGCAGCTTCGCAATCAGCCGTACTCGCTGGAGGTACCGGTTCTCCTGATCCGAGATGTGCTTGGCATCGGGATAGAACGTCGACAACGCGCCGACCGCGCCGAGCAGCATCCCCATGGGATGCGCGTCGTAACGGAAGCCGTCGAGGAACTGCGGGATGTTCGTGTGGACGTAGGTGTGGATGCGCACGTCGTCGACCCACTTCTCGAGCGCCGGTTCGGTCGGTAACTCACCCTCGAGGAGGAGGTAACACGTCTCGAGGAAACCGGCCTCCTCGGCAACCTGCTCGATCGGGTAGCCCCGGTAGCGCAGGATCCCGGCGTCGCCGTCGATGTACGTGACCGCACTCCGGCACGATGCCGTGTTCAGATACGCCGGATCGAAGGACAGCAACCCCTCGCCGTCAGGGCCAGAGATCTGGCGGAGATCGGTTGCGCGGATAGCGCCGTCGACGATCGGCAACGCGTACTCGCGCCCGGTGCGGTTGTCGACGACGGTGAGGGTCTCGTTCTCCATCAAAGCTCTCCCCCGAGAGTAACCGTCACGCGATGAGGCGCGCGACAGTTGGTCGCACCAGCGCACCGCGAAAAAGAGACGTCGGGGCCGGAGTCCCGCTCCGCCGACGTCTCTCGTTGCAGGCGATACTAGAGCATTCGAGCCCGCGTGGCAACTCGCGAGGATCAGACGGGATCAGACGACCCTGATCTCGACCGGCCTGCCGATCACGGCGCGCAGCATCGCAGCTGCGTCGCCGTTCGAAATTGCGATCGACATGTTGCGGTAGCTGTCCTCGTAGAGGATGACGTCGCCCGGGCGGGCATCGGCAAACGTTCTCGCAGCGACCGCGTAATACCGTTGCCCGGAAATCTCCAACTCGACGCGGGTTCCCGGAACGATGCCGATGCGGTCGAGATCATCCCTCGCCAGGTTGAGGGCGATGTTCCCGAAGCTATCCAGGTAGAGCGTCGTCGCCTGGACGTAGCCGTCCTCGAATGCGGGCACGGGAAGCTCCAGTCGCACGAGCGCATCGGGATCGATCGGCGGGCCGAGCTCGCCGATCGGGACGCCGCGGGCGAGATGCGCGGCGGCGGGCGCGAACAGGTCACGGCCGTGGAACGTGCGCGAGATCGACTCGAGCGCGTACGCCGGGTTGGCGAGCTCGTGCGCCTCGACGATGCCTGCCAGGTCAGCGGCAGGCAGCAGGAGCCCGTTGTCGGGCCCAACGTACTGCCGCCCCTCCGCATCGCGCACGACGAGCGCCCTCCGATGGCCACCGACGCCGGGGTCGACGACGGCAAGGTGGACGCCGACGGGCATGTACGGGAGCGTGTTCGCCAGCACGAGCGCGCCCTGCAGGACTGCCTGCGGCGGGATCCCGTGCGTGATGTCGATGATCCGGGCCTCCGGCGCAATACGCAGGACGACGCCGTGACAGGTGCCGACGAAGTCGTCCTGGAGCCCGAAGTCGCTGAGGAAGGTGACGAACACCGGTAGTAGCGGAGTGTACGACGCTACGACGCCACACGCGACTCCGTCGCCGCTCAGGTCGACGCCGTCACCTGCTGCACCGCGGCGACGAGGCCGTCCACGTCGTGCGTGGGCGCCTCGGCGAGAATTTCGATCCCGGCCTCACGCGCCACCCGGGTCGTTTCGGGGCCGATCGAGAGAGCCGGGATGTCCACTGCGAGCGCACCGAACGCACGCGCAGCCGACGCAGACGCGAGCAGGCAGAGATCACCAACGGGGGCCGGCTCGGGTTGAATCGGATGCGTGCGGTACAAGGGGAGGAAATCGGCGGAGAGTGCGTCTACCAGGTAGCTCCTTGCGCCCTCTGCAGCCGCGACGAGGACGCGACCTGTGGGGTGCGGCATCTCCGCGAGGAGGCCCTCCTGGGTCGATACTCGAGCCACGAGATCTGCGTTGCCGATCGCTTCGGCTGTTGCCTTGCCGATCGCCGCGACCCGTGGCATCGTGCCGCGCGCACGGCGGCGCAGCTCGCGGGCGCCGTTCGGGCTCGTGACGATGACCCAGTCGTACTCGTCAACATCGATCGGATCGTCGGAGAGCGACTCGATGCGGATCAGGGGGCAGTGCACGACATCGTGGCCGAGAGCCTCGAGGCGTGCGATCAGTTCCTGCTCTTGCCCTGCCGGCCGGGTGACGATAAGCCTCATCGTGCGGCGGAGAGCAGCTCCGCTGCAATCGTGGCGGGATCCTGGCCCGTGCGACGCTCGAGCCAGGCTCCATCCTCGTGGGCGATCAGCCCGGTGAGCACCGAGCCGTCGTGAAAAGCAGCAACCGGGGCAAGGCAGCCGCCTCCGACGAGCGCAACGCAGCGGCGCTCGGCCTCGACCCGGATCCTCGTCTCGTCGTCGTCGACACGTGCAACGAGGTCTTCCTCGCCGGTGCGAACCTGGAGGGCGAGCGCACCCTGCCCCGCCTCGGGCAGCATCACCTCCGGATCGAGCCTGAGCCCGATCTCCGCACCTAACCCTAAACGGTCTAGACCACATGCGGCGAGCATCACGGCGTCGAGGCCACGCTCGCCTCGCTTTCGCAGCCGCGTATCGACGTTCCCGCGGAGCGGCTCGATCGAGAGGGTCGGCTCGAAGGCGAGGAGCTGGGCCCGACGGCGCGCGGAGGCGGTTCCGATCCGCATGCCGGGCCGGATCGCGTCGGCACCGCAGAGCGCGTCTCTCGGATCCTCACGCCGCGGGTACGCACCGACGCTCAAGCCCTCGGCGTCCGCTGCAGTCATGTCCTTCGCCGAGTGCACCGCGACGTCTATCCGGCCCTCGAGCAGCGCCTCCTCGAGCTCCTTGACGAAGACGCCGCGGGAGCCGATCTCGCCGAAAGGGCTCGTTCGGTCACGGTCGCCCGCCGTCGTGATCGGAACGAGTGCGATCTCGACCCCGGGCCGACGCAACGCCTCGGCGGCGTGCCCGGCCTGCGTCAGTGCGAGCCTACTTCCGCGGGAGCCGACGCGAAGCAGCACAGTGACGGGTCGTCGTGCGCGGTTCGCCACAGATCAGGCGGCCGCGCGGGCGGATGCGCACGAACGCGGTCGGTGCCTGCACGGGAAGTGGTCTCCCAACGATTACCGGTCGCGTGACGATTGTTCTTCCTCCCCCAGTCCGAACAGATGGCGTACGACGTCAGCATAGATCACGCCGTCGGCGCCGGCGGCCGCTTCCTTCATGCGAACCGTCGGCAGATGCAGCAGCTTGGCGACGATCTGGGAGGTCATCGACTCGACGAGCTTCCGCTCGCTCTCGGGCAACCGCCCCAGACGTCCTTCCGCCTTCGCCAGCTCGCCGGAGCGAATCTCCTCGGCATGCGCACGAAGCGACGCAATCGCCGGAACGACCGCGAGCGACGTCTGCCACTCCCGGAATCGCTCCGCCTCGACTGCAACGAGGTGCTCCGCGTGGACCGCCTCTGCGCGGCGGCCCGCAAGCGAGGTCTCCACGACGGCCTGGAGATCGTCGATGTCATAGACGAAGCAGCCGTCGATCGTGGAGAGGACCGGATCGACGTCGCGCGGCACGGCCAGGTCGACGAACAGGATCGGACGCCCTCGGCGCCCGCGCAACGCTGCCTCGGCGGCGGCCATGTCGACCACGAACCCTGGCGCGCTTGTCGAAGTGATGACGACATCGGCGGTCGCGAGCAGCGCCGGGATCTCGGCCAGGCTCACCGCCCTGGAGTCGACCTGCTCGGCAAGTTCGGCTCCGTGCTCGATCGTCCGGTTCGCGACGGCCCCGATCGTGCCGCCACGCGAGCGAAGGTTCCGCGCAGTCAGCTCGCTCATCTTCCCCGCCCCGATCAGGAGAACGGTGCGGCCGCCGAGATCGCCGAAGACCTGCTGCGCAAGTGCGGCGGCTGCGGCCGGAACCGACGAGGGATTCTCCCCGATCGCCGTCTCGACGCGGGCGCGACGACCGGCGTGGAGCGCCTGACGGAAGAGACGGTCGAGCAGAGGCCCGGTCGAGCCGCCGTCGAATGCCTCGCGCACCTGACCGAGGATCTCACCCTCGCCCGGCACGAGCGAGTCGAGTCCCGCAGAAACCCGGAAGAGGTGGAGCGCCGCACTGTCGTCCCCGAGCCGATAGAGCAGGGGCGCGAGTGCGACGGCATCATCCGGTGCGAGCGCGAGCAGCGACGCGGTCGCGCGCTCCTCGAGCGGATTCGAAACGTCGTTGCTCGCCAGATACAGCTCCGTCCGGTTGCAGGTCGAAAGCACGACGGCCTCACAGCCAGCCGCTCCCCCGCCACCGGCGAGCTCGACGGCGAGCGCGGCTGCATCGGAGGAGCCGACCGCGACCCGCTCCCGCAGCTCGATCGGGGCCTGCCTATGCGAGACGCCGACGAGTGCGAGTCTCATGAGGCGAAGTGGGTCAGCGGGAGCGCGACGACGACGAGCGCGAAGCCGGCGACGAGGAGCAGAGCGAAACGGCGGGCCTGGATCCGCCCCTCGCGGCGAAGAAGCAGGCCGACGGCATAGAGGCCCCAGATCGTGATTGCGGTTGCCATCGGTAGGTCGAAATCGCCCCGATCGAAGCTCGCAAGGCCGACCGCGATTCCGGCAGTGAGAACGATCAGGGAGACCAGCGCAGTACGCGCGGAGAGCCGATCGAGCGACTCGAGGGGAGGAAGACGAAGTCGAAGCACACGGACGTCGCGTCTCTTGAGACGACTGTCCTGCCAGAGATAGAGCCCCGCAAGGCCGCCTGCGAGCGTGAGACCCGCGAATCCCGCAAGCATCAGGCCGACATGGAGCGCGAGAAGAACGCTCGAGGTGTCGCCCGTCGAGCCACCGGTGCCGCCGCCGACCCATGCCGCGAGAAGCAGGGCAGCCGCGAAGGGCATAACGGCAAGTCCGAGGAGGCGGTAGCGCGGCGTGCAACCCCAGATCAGGTACGCCCCGACGACGAGCCAGACGAAGAGGTTCAGGGCGCCTGCCCAGGTGCCCCATGGGAACCCGTCGGCGTCGAGGGCCTGCGCGATCAGGAGTCCCGTCTGCGCCAGCCACCCGATCCTGACGCCCCAGATGCCGAGCCGGGCCGAGCCTCCGGGTGCACGAAGAAGGCCTGCGTACGCAAAGGCCGCCTCCCCGTACCCGATCAGGGCGGGCCAGACGAGGAGCTCAGCCATCGCCACCGCGTTTGCCAGCCAGCTCGGCGAGCTCTCCGGTCTCACGCTCGAGTCGCGAGAGCTTCGCGGCGATGATCGCGACCCAGAGGAGCACGAACACGAGGACGACCCCGTAGGCGAGTGCAACGTACTGACCCTGACTCAAGAGAGTGCCTCCCGAAGTTCGCGCAGATTGGCGTCGGTGCGCTTGCCGACGAGCTCGACCCGGTACATCACGTACGCCAGCAGGGTAATTGCGGCCCAGCAGACGAGGAAGGATCCGAACATCGTTCCCGTCATCTGTGGGCCCTCGCGACTAAAAACGGTCGGGTGGATGAAGTCGCTGGCGAGGCGGATAGCGAAGAAGCTGACAGGGATCAGAGCGACGCCGAAGAGAGCGTAGACGGCGCAGATCCGTTCCCGGCGCGCCCCTTCATCGATCGAGAACCTGAGCATGAAGTAGGCGCAGTAGAACAGGAACAAAACGAGGAAGAGGACGAGCTGATTCGAGCCCCAGCTCCACCACACGCCCCACGAAGCCTTGGCCCAGATCGAGCCCGTGATCAACGTCAGGTCTCCGAAGATCGTGCCCTGGTGGATCCACGTGTAGCTCTCGAGATCGCGTCGCTCACCGCCGACCCACAGCAGGCGGAGTGCCTTCCACGCGCCGAGGCCAAAACAGAGGTACGCGGTGAGGGCGATGGGCACGTGGAAGTAGAAGATGCGCTGCGAGACGCCCTGGTCGACGTCCTCGGGCGCGACGAGCAGGGCGAGAGCCACCGCGATCCCGAGGAGCGCGGCAGTCGCGAAGGCGAG
>JANOFZ010000190.1:0-2707 GCA_031413935.1 Thermoleophilia bacterium
CTCGGGGTTCGGGGGTTTTCATCGGTGGCCTTTCGTCGTAGCGGCAGACACTTGTCGCACTATCTAACGCATTTCGGCCTCAGCCGAAATCGTTCGGAGCACTCTGCGCAGGATCTTCCCAGATGGGCTCTTCGGAAGCGCGGTAACCAGTCGGTATTCGCGCGGCCGCTTGAAGCGGGCGAGCGGTGAGGCAAGACAGTGTGCGTCGAGCTCCTCCGCGGTCGTGTCGCCGACGACGACCGCAACCACGCGCTGGCCGAGTCGATCGTCTTGTGCGCCGATCACGGCTACCTCGTTCACGTTCGGATGACTCGCAAGGACATCCTCCACCTCGAGCGGGTGGATGTTCTCGCCGCCGGAGATGATCATGTCGTCTAGCCGTCCGTCGATCCAGAGATCTCCGTCGTCGTCGAGATGGCCGATATCCCCCGTGTGGTACCAGCCGTACCGGATCGCCTTCTCGTCGGCTTCGGGGCGATTCCAGTAGCCTGCGAAGGCCTCATCGCCGGAGAGATGGACGCAGATCTCGCCGCTCGGCTCGAGTCTCAGGCGTGCGTTCACTGCAGGTCGCCCGGCGCATCCGGGCTTGGCGACCTGATCCCGTCCAATCGAGAACGTGTAGATCTCCGTCGAGCCGTAGTGGTTGACGAAGACGTCCGGGTGGAAGGCGCTGACACACCGGGCGACGACCGAGGATGTCATGGCCGACCCGGCATAGCCGAGCGCGCCGACGCTCGAGAGATCGTGCTCTGCGACGCGTTTGGACGTGACGAGGTCGTAGAAGAGCGTCGGCGCGAGGTAGAGAGAACTGATGCGCTCCTGCTCGATCAGCCGCAGCGCCTCCTCGGGATCCCACCGTGCCTGCGGGACGTAACACCCCCCGATGAGGTGCATCGCGAGGAGGGAGTGAATACCCATCGTGTGGTAGAGCGGCATCACGCCGAGCGTGCGATCGGCATGGAGATAGCCATGCTGAAGCGCCTGGCTCATGCCACCGGCGCGGTCGGCCGCATGACTTCGTGGCACCCCCTTTGGCCGCCCGGTTGTCCCGGAGGTGTAGAGGAGGAGCGAGACCTCCTCTCCATCCCGATCGAGAGCGCCCACGTGCTCCTGCCCGTCGGGCAGAGAATCACCTTCGCGAATGACGAGCGCGGCGCCCGCGTCGCCGATGCAGTAGTCGAGCTCCTCCTCGGAGAGCCTGAAGGACAGCGGGACGAACACGGCGCCGGCCCACTGCACCGCCCAGTACAGCAGCGCCGTTTCGAGACGGTTGTCCAAGACGACTGCAACTCGGTCGCCGGGCGCCACACCGAGCCCACCTGCGATCCGGGCCACGCGCGGCAGCAGCGCGTCGTAGCGGATCCCGGGGAACGCCTCGAGCTCGGGATTCCGCTCGCAGGCGGCGAGGAGAGACTGTGCGAGATTCACTGACCGGCCTCCCGAGCTTGTGACAATTCGTCACGAGCTTCCTCGATCGCAGCGACGATGGGGGCGTAGCCCGTGCAGCGGCACAGTTGCCCGGAGAGCATGTCGACGATCTCCTCATGGGACGGGTCGCCACGGGACAGGAGATCGTCGGCCGCAATCAGAATCCCGGGCGTGCAGAAGCCGCATTGGAGCGCGTGATGGCGCTTGAACGCCGCCTGGAGTGGGGAGAGGAGGTCATCTCCCGCGAGCGACTCGACCGTCTCCACGACCGACCCGTCGACCTGGACGGCGAGGACGCAGCACCCGCGCACCGAGACGCCGTCGAGGCGCACGGTGCACGCGCCACAGACACCGTGCTCGCAACCGACATGCGTGCCGGTGAGGCCGAGGCGATGGCGCAGGAAGTCGGTCAGCAGCAGCCGCGGCTCGACGTCTTCGACGACTTGCTGCCCGTTGACGGTGAGCGTGATCTCGGTCATGCAGCGCGCTCCCAGGCGCGAAGGAGCGCACGCTCGACAAGCGTTCCTGTAAGCGCGCGCAGGTACTCCGGCGTCGCGTGGATCGAGCCTGCCGGGTCGACGGCAGCCGCAGCGAGTGCTCCCGCCGCCCGAGCTACTTCGGGTGTGACGAACGACCCTTCGACGGCCGCCTCGACATCGACGAAACCCGTCGGACGGTCGGTCACCGCCCCGATCCGGATCCGGACGTCGGTCGCAACATCGTCGACGCGCTTCACGACCACCGCGACCATGGAGAGGGCGTAGTCGCCCGCGCGGAGGGCGAACTCCTCGAACGCCGTTCCCTCGTACTCGTCCGGCTGTGGCCAGACCGTCTCGACGACGAGCTCGCCCGGCGCGAGTGTCGTGAAGAAGTGCGTGACGAAGAACGCATCTGGCTCGATTTCCCGACGCCCTCCAGGTCCTTCGACGACGATCGTCCCACCGAGAGCGGAAAGGCAAAGGGGAATCTCGGCCGAGCCGTCCGCGTGGGCGACACTGCCGCCGACCGTGCCGCGGTTCCGCGTCACGAAGTGGCCGACGAACGGCAGAGCCTCGCGAAGCAATGGATGCGCACGCAGATCGTGCTCGAGCGCCGCCTGACGCACGGTCGCGCCGACGCGGAGGACGCCGTTCGACTCGATCGTGTCGAGTCCCGCGCGGTTGAGGTCGACGAGGAGCGTGGGGCGCACAAGGCGCATGTTCAGGGCAGGTACGAGGCTCTGGCCACCCGCAATCGGCTTCGCGTCCTCGTCACGACCCAGCGCCTCGATGGCCTCCTC
>JANOFZ010000191.1:0-8479 GCA_031413935.1 Thermoleophilia bacterium
GTCGACTGCTTGAGGCCAACGGCGGCCGCAATGTCGCCTGCGCCGATCTCGTCGCGCTCCTCCCGGTGGTTGGCATGCATCTGAAGGATGCGACTGATGCGCTCGGTCTTGCCGTTCGTCGTGTTGACGACTCGATCGCCCGATGTGATCTGGCCCGAGTAGACGCGGAAGTAGGTCAACTTGCCGACGAAAGGATCCGACATCACCTTGAACACGAGGGCAGAGAAAGGGGCATCGATGGAAGCAGGCCGCGTCAACTCGTCTCCGGTCTTCGGGTCGACGCCCTGAACCGATGGGACGTCGAGCGGGCTCGGCAAGTAGTCGACCACTGCATCGAGCAGCGGCTGCACGCCCTTGTTCTTGAAGGCGGAGCCGAGCAGGACGGGCGTGATCGCACTGGCGAGCGTGCCGGCACGAAGCGCACGGCGAATCATCTCGGGAGCCACGGAGTTCTCGTCCTCGAGATAGCTCTCCATCAACTCGTCGTCGAACTCTGCGACGGCGTCGATGAGTGCGTGATGGTGCTCCTTCGCCAGTTCGACGAGGTCGGCAGGAATCTCTGCGACGGTGAACGACTCACCCAGATCGTCGTCGTAGGTGATCGAGTTCATCTCGACGAGGTCGACGATCCCGCGATGGTGCTCCTCCTCACCGACAGGGATCTGCACACAGACAGCGTTGGCGCCGAGACGATCGCGCATCGACTGAACGGCCGAGAAGAAATCTGCGCCGGTGCGATCCATCTTGTTGATGAACGAGATCCGCGGCACCCCGTAGCGGTCTGCCTGGCGCCACACCGTCTCGGACTGCGGCTGGACGCCTGCTACCGAATCAAAGACTGCGATGGCGCCGTCGAGCACGCGCAGGGAGCGCTCGACTTCGGCCGTAAAGTCCACGTGCCCGGGCGTATCGATAATGTTGATCTTGTGATCGCGCCACTCTGCCGTCGTCGCAGCCGACGTGATCGTGATGCCGCGCTCCTGCTCCTGCGCCATCCAGTCCATTGTCGCCGCGCCCTCGTGTACCTCGCCAAGCTTGTGGGTGCGCCCCGTGTAGTAGAGGATGCGCTCCGTCGTCGTCGTCTTGCCAGCGTCGATGTGCGCCATGATGCCGATGTTGCGGACGCGGTCCAGAGAGATGCGGGAGGCAGTTGTGCTCATCGTTCGATCCCTTCTACCAGCGGTAGTGCGCGAAGGCCTTGTTGGCCTGCGCCATCCGGTAGATGTCGTCCTTCTTCTTGTAGGCGCCGCCCTGCTGGTTGAGCGCGTCCATCAGTTCGCCCGCGAGCTTGTCACCCATGTGCTTCTCCCGCCGGTCGCGCGCAAACTGCACGATCCAGCGAATCGCAAGCGTGCGGGCACGGCGCTGCGGCACCTCGATCGGCACCTGGTAGTTGGCGCCACCAACGCGCCGTGAACGAACCTCGAGAACGGGGGTCACGGACTTGACCGCGCCCTCAAGGATCTCGAGAGCGGGCTTACCGGTCTTCTCGGACGCGAGAGCGAGAGCGTCGTAGACGATCCGCTCGGCGGTCGACTTCTTGCCGTCGAGCATGACGCAATTGATCACCTGCGTCACGAGCACCGACGAGTAGACGGAGTCTGGCTCGAGCTGGCGCGGCTGGATCTCTGCTCGACGTGGCACTAGAGCCTCGGCCCAGAATCGCCAGCAGACCTGCCCCACCGGTTGGTGGAACATGGAACCGCTCCCGGGAGGGGCATGCGCCCATCCCCTACTGGGATCCGGTCGAACGTTTCGAAGCGGCGCATCAGCTCGCGCTCTTCTTGGCGCCGTACTTCGAGCGAGCCTGACGACGATCGGAGACGCCGGACGTGTCGAGCCCACCGCGGATCACCTTGTAGCGGAAACCAGGAAGGTCCTTGACGCGGCCGCCGCGGATGAGAACAACGGAGTGCTCCTGCAGATTGTGGCCCTCACCGGGAATGTAGACGCCGACCTCCATCCCGTTCGTCAGCCGGACGCGCGCGACCTTCCGCAGCGCTGAGTTCGGCTTCTTCGGGGTGGTGGTGTAGACACGCGTGCATACCCCGCGCTTCTGCGGCGCGCCGCGGAGGGCCGGGGTGTTCGTCTTGGCCACGGGGGCCTTGCGGCCTTTGCGGACGAGCTGATTGACGGTGGGCACGCTGCTCCTAACGCTCTCGATAAACACAGACAAAGAACACGCGCAGACGTGGCAGGGATCTCACCCCGCCACCTGCGGACGGCCAGTGTAGCTGACGCCACTCCGGTCCGGCAAGAGGCGAAGGCGACTTGCGCTGTCCCCGTATACAGATGCCTCTTTCCTACGTAGAGTTGGCTCAGGGGAAGGGAGAAGGATCACGACTGCGGTAGTCGTTGCGGCTCTAGGTGCCATCTGTGTTGCCGGCGTGCTCGTCGCGCTCTGGCTCGCCTCCCGGCGGCCGGTCGACGCGCGCATCGTGACCGCGCTCGAGCAGGTGGACGATCGACTCGTCGACCTTGTCGAGAGGATCGAAGCCAACTCTCGTCGTCCGGTCGATCCGTTTTCCGGACTGGGTGACGCTATCGGGTCGACGATCGACCTCGACGAGGTGCTGCAGCGCACGCTCGCCGCTGCATCCGCAGTGCCTTCGGTCGACGGCGGCGCCGTCAAGGTGCAGCGTGGAAATGGCTTCCAGGCCACGGCCACTCAGGGTCTTGTAGCTGAGGGCGCCGCAGCCTTCCTGACGGGCCCACCGGACGGGGCGCGGTTCGTTGCCGGACGCACCTCGTGGGAGGTGAACCACGCCGACGCGCTGCGCACCGGCCTCGTTGTCCCGCTCGGGCTCGACGGGACGGGAATGCTCGCAGTCTTTTCGCGAGATGCCAACGCGTTCGACGCAGAAGCAGTCACGATTCTCTCAACGATCGCCCGCTATGCAGGCCCGGCGGTCGAGAACGCGTTCCGCTTCCTCGATGTCCAGGAACTCGCCGCGACGGATCTGCGAACGGGCGTCGGCAGCGCCCTCGCGTTCGAGGAGGCACTGCCCCGGGAGATCAGCGCCGCACGGCGCCACGATCGACCGCTCTCCTTGCTCCAGATCGACCTCGACGACTTCGGAGAGATCAACAAGAAGTTCTCGCAAGAGGTCGGAAACGATGTCCTCGCGGAGTTCGGCGAGCGTGTCCTCACCACGATCCGCGGCAGCGACGCCGCATTCAGAAACTCCGGCGGAGCGGACGAGTTCTTCCTCATCCTGCCCGACACGACGCGCGAGTTCGCGAAGCTTCTCTACGGCCGCCTTGCGTTCGAGATGGCGGCACGCCCGTTCGGAGAGGTGGGTCCCGTGGCGATGTCCGGTGGGCTCGTCGAGCTCCGATCCGACGACACACCGGAGACGCTCCAGGCGCGATCCGGGGCACTGGTCAAGCTGGCCAAGGACGGCAAGAACCGATTGTGTGACGACGGGACGTAGTGCGCCGTCCGGGGGATACGTGCGCGATGTATGGCTCGCCGGACAGGCAAGAGTAGGGTTCGAACACCATGGAGCTCCTTGTATTCGTCGCACTTGCCGCCTTCGCATTGGTGCTCGTCATCGTTGTGGGAGTGCACGCTTGGCGCGCGAACCGTGAAACGCGCGCCCAGTTCACGCACGGCCTTCTCGAGCTGAGTGCTCGCCTCGACGGTCTCGCACGCGAGCTCGCACAGGCGGTCGAGAGGGTACGGGAGGAGAGCCTGCGGGCACGTATCGTCGAGTCGCTCGGGAGGACACTCGATCTCGAAGAGATTCTGACACGGTGTGCCGAAGCGGCCGCATCGCTTCCCGGCGTGGCCGCAGCAGCCGTCACCGTGGAGATCAACGGAAACTCGCTCATCGCAGCCGTCGGCATCGACCCGGACACGCTAGGCGCCACCGTCGGGCCGCCGGGAGGGGCTGCCGTGCGGGCCGTCGGTCTCTCGTACCACTACCGCGAAGGGCACGGCGAGGCGGGGGCAATGCTGTCAGCCATCGCCGTCCCGATCGGATCGGAAGGTGAGCGCCTCGGCTTCCTCACCGTTTACGGCCAGGACGAGGAACCGCCCGTCGCCGGAGCCGAGTTCAAAACGCTCGAGGCGATCGCACACCACGCCGGGCCCGCTGTCAAGAAGGCCCGGCGGGCCTCCACGCGACAACCTAGGGCGACCGACGCCCTCACCGGCCTTGCCAACCGCGAGCTGCTCCACGAGACGTTGGCCCTCGAGGTCGCCCGTTCGTTCCGCAGCAGAAGCAAGCTCGCGGTGTGCGTGCTCGACGTTGACGACCTCAGGACAGCGAACGCACGGCTCGGGCAGCCGGCGGCCGACGCGCTCCTGGCCGAGATCGCCAGCTTGCTTCGAGCGACGCTCCGCCCCGGCGACCTCGTGTTCCGCTGCGGTGGAGACGCCTTCGCCGTCGTTCTGCCCGACGCTGGTCGGATCGAAGCGGAAGCGACCTTTGCGCGAGTCCAGGCATCGCTTCGCCGCCTCCCCCGCCCCCTCGGCTTCGCCCCGAGCCTGTCGGCAGGAATCGCAGAGCTGAAGCCCGACGACGACGGCATCTCCCTCTTCGAGCGGGCCGAACGGGCGCTCCGACGCGCCAAGGAGGCCGGGAAGGGCACGGCCGCGTGAAACGACGAAAGGCGCGGTGTCGCCTGCGAGAGCAGGGGACACCACGCCTTTCTCACCTCTGGGGCGAGGCTTTAGCCTCTCCCCCGGGTTTCGTTCCCTACGACTCCTCGGTCGCCTCCGGCGGAGCGTCCTCGACCGGCAGCTCGTCCTCGAAACCGAGGCCGAGCGTCGTCAGGTCGATGTCGCCGTCACCGATCTCCTCCAGCGCAGCGAGCAGCTCCTGCGCCTCCGCGGCGAACATCGAGGACGGCAATGGCTCTGCCGGCTCGATCTCGATGCCACGGTACTTCTTCAGGCCCGTGGCTGCGGGGATCAGCTTGCCGATGATCACGTTCTCCTTAGCCCGAGCAGCCGATCGACCTTGCCTTCGATCGCAGCGTCCGTGAGCACCTTCGTGGTCTCCTGGAACGATGCTGCCGAGAGGAACGACTCGGTCGCGAGCGAGGCCTTCGTGATGCCGAGGATCAGCGGCTCGAAGGTCGCCTCTTCCTTCTTCGCCTTGCGGGCGACGTCGTTGGCACGGGCGAGCACGGCCTTGTCGACGAGCTGACCCGGGAGCAGCGTCGTTTCACCGGCGCTCTCGACACGAACCTTCTTGAGCATCTGGCGGACGATCAGCTCGATGTGCTTGTCGTGGATATCGACACCCTGCGACTTGTAGACCTTCTGCACCTCACCGACGAGATAGAGCTCCGTTGCAGTCGAGCCCTTGAGCGCGAGCAACTCGGCCGGGGCGATCGACCCTTCGTTCAGCGGGTCACCGGCCTCGACGACCTGGCCGTGCGTGACGAGGAACCGTGTCCGGCGCGAGAAGCTGTACTCCTTCGCGGGAATCGGCTCGCCGTTCTCGTCGAGCGAGGAGGGGACGACCGTCACCTTGATCGTGCGGTCGGCGTCCTCGATCTCGATCTTGCCTCCGACCTCAGCGACAGTCGCTGCACCCTTCGGATTGCGTGCCTCGAAGATCTCGACGACGCGAGGGAGACCGTGCGTGATGTCGGCGCCTGCGACGCCTCCCGTGTGGAACGTGCGCATCGTGAGCTGCGTGCCCGGCTCACCGATCGACTGCGCCGCGATGATGCCGACGGCGTCGCCGACCTCGCAGATGTAGCCGGTGGCGAGGAACGTGCCGTAGCAGGCCCGACACACACCGTGCTCGCTCTTGCACTTGAGCGCCGAGCGCACCGGGACGCGGTACCCCTCGGCGTGCTCCTCTAGCCCCTCGAGCATCTCCCGCAGGAGCGGCATCGTCAGCTCGGTCCCCGCGGAGAGCAGAAGCGTCTTGCCGGGCTTGCCATCCTTGAGCGGTTTGTAGACGTCGAGCGCGAGTAGGCGGCCGACGACACTCGAGTTTTCCTTGTCGTCGAGGATCGCTGCGAGCTCGATGTGATCGGTCGTGCCGCAGTCGAGATCGCGAATGATCACGTCCTGCGAGACGTCGACGAGCCGCCGCGTCAGATAGCCGGAGTCGGCGGTCCGGAGCGCCGTGTCAGCGAGCCCCTTGCGGGCACCGTGTGTCGAGATGAAGTACTCGAGCACCGACAGGCCCTCCATGAAGTTGGCCTTGATCGGACGTTCGATGATCTCGCCCTTCGGATTCGCCATCAGCCCACGCATACCGGCGAGCTGGCGGATCTGGTTGAACGAGCCGCGGGCGCCCGAGCTGGCCATCATGAAGATGGTGTTCGTCTTGTGGAGGTTGGCCTTCATTGCCTCGGCGACCTCTTCCGTCGCCTCCGTCCACACCGCCACGATCCGCTCGTGCCGCTCCTCCTCGGTCATCAGGCCTCGCTGGTACTCGCCCTCGAGCTTCTTGACCTCGGCCTCATAGCCGACCAGGATCTCTTCCTTGTTCGGCGGGATCACGATGTCGTTCTTCGAGACCGTGATTCCGGCCTGCGTTGCGTAACGGAACGCCAGCGACTTGATCGTGTCGAGCACCGTCGCAACCGCGTGGGCGCCATAGAGGTCCACGAGCTCCGCGATGAAGAGGTCGATCTCGCGCTTCGAGAGGGGACGGTTGATGAACGTGTGCCTGACCGTCTCGGCCGTGTGCACGGCACCCTCGAGCGATCGCTCGATCTCGACGTTGAAGATGACGCGACCCGGCGTCGTCAGGATGATCTCGTCGTGCCAGCGGTACTCGATCGGATCCTGCAGGTGGATCTGCCGTGACTCGATCGCGAACTCGACCTCGTCCTCGGAGGCGAATCGCTTCAGCCCCTTGACGCCGAGAACCTTCACGATTTCGGCCGTCGTGGTCTCGGGCAGCTCGTGATCGCAGTAGGTCAGGTAATACGCGCCGAGAACCATGTCCTGGGTCGGCGTCGCAAGCGGTCGTCCGTGCGCGGGCGAGAGGATGTTGTTCGCCGACAGCATGAGGATCCGGGCCTCGGCCTGGGCCTCTGCCGAGAGCGGCAGGTGAACAGCCATCTGGTCACCGTCGAAGTCAGCGTTGAAGGCGTGACAGACGAGTGGGTGCACCTGGATCGCCTTGCCCTCGACGAGAATCGGCTCGAAGGCCTGAATCCCCAACCGGTGGAGCGTCGGCGCGCGGTTCAGGAGCACCGGATGCTCTGCGATCACCTCCTCGAGGACGTCCCACACATCCAGCGACATCGACTCGACGTGCTTCTTCGCCGCCTTGATGTTCTGCACGGCTTTGCGCTCGACGAGCCGGCTCATGATGAACGGCTTGAAGAGCTCGAGCGCCATGATCTTCGGCAAACCACACTGGTGGAGCTTGAGGTTCGGGCCGGCAACGATGACCGAGCGGCCCGAGTAGTCCACACGCTTGCCGAGCAGGTTCTGACGGAACCGGCCCTGCTTGCCCTTGAGCATGTCGGAGAGCGACTTCAACGGCCGGTTGCCCGGGCCTGTCACCGCGCGACCGCGGCGGCCGTTGTCGAACAGTGCGTCCACGGCCTCCTGCAGCATGCGCTTCTCGTTGTTGACGATGATCTCCGGCGCTCCGAGATCGAGCAGGCGCTTCAACCGGTTGTTGCGGTTGATCACCCGCCGGTACAGGTCGTTCAGGTCGGAGGTGGCGAAGCGGCCACCGTCGAGCTGCACCATCGGGCGCAGCTCCGGCGGGATCACCGGCACGGCCTCGAGGATCATCCACTCGGGCTTGTTCTCCGAGGTGACGAACGCCGACGCGACCTTCAGCCGCTTGATCGCGCGCTGCTGCTTCTGCCCCTTCGAGGTCTTGATCGTCTCGCGCAGCGTGCGCGACTCCTCGGTCAGGTCGAGGTCGCGGAGCAGCTCGCGGATCGACTCCGCTCCCATGCCGCCGCGGAAGTAGACGCCGAAGCCGTACGGGGAGCCGAAGCGGTCCTTGAGCTCGCGGAAGATCTGCTCGTCGTTGACGATCATCTTCGGCTCGAGCTCGCGGAACTTCTGCCAGGTCTCCTCGAGGCGGCGCACGGAGTCGACCGACGCCTCGCGGGCGTCCTCGCGCCGCGACTCGATGTCGGCGTACATCTCGCGCACCTTCAGCACCCACTGGCCGACCATGTCGAGGTCGTCCTTGCGCGCGCCCTCCTTCAGGCAGAGGTCGTACGCGAGCTCGCGGACGTCCTCGGGCGCGCCGGTCGGGTCCGCCGCCGCGAGCACGTCGGCGAGCAGGCCCTTGCCGACCTCGCGGGCCTTCTCGAGGTTCTTCAGGTCGACGCCCGCGACGAGCGAAGCGTCGTCGCCCTCGAGCTCGATGCCCGAGAGGAGCGCGTCGACGACCTTGTTCACATGCTTGGTCAGGGCGCCCTTCTTGGAGCCGGACGCCTGCTCGAGCTCCGCGCGGAGCGGCTGCAGCGCTTCCTGGATCTGCTGAGCGGCGGTCGCGACCTGCTCGTGCTCGCGCGGGGCGAGCTTGCG
>JANOFZ010000192.1:0-3419 GCA_031413935.1 Thermoleophilia bacterium
GCGTCGCCGTCAGGAAGCCGAGCCCCTGCGCGGCTTCGAGCCGCGCAACGTCAGTCGCCAGGCCGACGACGGTCACCTCGCCGCCGTGGGCGCGCGCGACCTGGGCGGCAAGGAGCCCCACGGGGCCGGGGCCGGTCACGAGGACGCGGTCGCCAGCGGCGACAAGCGGTGGATCACAGAGGCAATGACAGACGCAGGCGAGCGGCTCCGCCAGCGACGCGGCGTGGTCTCCGAGCCAGTCGGGGACGGGATGAAGGTTCTGGACGGGCACGATTACGTACGGCGCGAAGGCACCGTCGGCAAAGGAGCCAATCGAGCGACGCTCGGGGCAGAGATTAGGCCGGCCATCGCGACACCACGCACAGACGTGGCAGGTGGAGTAGTAGGTCTCCGAAACGACCCGGGCACCCACCCAGCCTGGGCTGACATCCGTGCCGACGACGTCGACCCGGCCGCATACCTCGTGCCCCATGGTGACGGGAGGGGCGCTGTTGAACTCGTCCGCCTCGATGTGGAGATCGGTGCCGCAGACACCTGCCCCGAGGACCTCGAGGCGCACCTCGCCCGGGCCTGGCTCGCGCTCCGGCCGTTCGGAGAGCCCGACGTTGCCGACCCCGGCGTGCAGCTTGGTCACTCCGATCATTGCAGGAGACGACGCGAGTCGACGCCGTCGATGACATTCAGTACGACCACGCAGACTCCCTCCATCTAGACGACCGATCCCGACTCTAGTCGAACTGATTCAACGGGGCAAATAAGAGCAGGACGTGCAAATAGTGACCGCTGTGCTCATTCTGCGCCGTCTCCTCCGATCACGACGAGATAGAGCGCAGTGAGCTCGTCGGGGCCTACGGGGACGGGGTTCGTCGGGATGTTGCGGCTCTTCATCGCATCCTCGACGAGTTGAGGGATGTCGACGTCCGCGGGATCGACACCCCACTCGCGCAGCGTTGCGGGAATACCGATGTCGGCACAGAGCGTGCGGACGGCCTCCACGCCGAGATCCGCGGCGGCTTCAGGCGAGAGTCCGGTGACGTCCTGTCCGAGTGCGTCAGCAACAGCACCGAGCTTTTCCGTGCATCCGGCCCGAATCGCATGAAGACCGGCCGGAAGAAAGATCCCGTTCGCCACACCGTGCGGGACATGGTGACGGGCGGTCACCGGGGTCGACGCCGCATGCACGATCGCGTTCCCGTTGATGTTGAACGCGATCCCGGCCATCATGCTTGCGAGCGTGACCTGCGCAATGGCCTCTGGCTCGCGGTCGGAGACCGCGGCACGCAGGTTATCGCCGATCATCCGAATCGCCGCAATGTTGAGTGCATCGAGCACCGGGTCGGAGCCACGGTTGACGTACGACTCGACCGCATGAGCGAGGGCGTCAATGCCGGTCGACGCAATCACGGCAGCCGGCGCTGACGACACGAGGTCGGGGTCGACGAGCCCGACGTCCGGGGCGATGTGAGGAGACACGACGACGAGCTTGAAATCGAGATCGGGATCCGTGATCACGGCCACCGACGTGACCTCCGAACCCGTTCCACACGTCGTCGGCATGCAGACGAGCGGTGGCACTCGTACGCCCACGAGGTCGGCGCCACGATAGTCCCCGATCCGGCCACCGTTTCTGACGATGATGCCAACTCCCTTGGCGCAGTCCATCGAGCTTCCACCACCCAGTCCAACGATCCCGTCGCAGCCCGTGGCATCGAACAGCTCGGCCGCCTCGTGCACGTTGGTCGTTGTCGGGTTGGGCTGAGTCTGTGCGTAGATCTCGAGACCGATCCCGGCGCTTTCGATCCACGCTCCGACCCGGGCGACGGCGCCTGCACTCTCGAGCCCGGGATCCGAGATCAACAGCGCCCGGGTAACCCCGAGGGACGCTAGCCGCGCCCCGATCTCAGCCGCGGCGCCCCGACCGTAGTGCAGGCTCGTCGAGCACGAAAATCGGTGAACACCGTCCCACGCCATTGGACTCGGGCTACTCCTCGCCGAGCGCGTACAGGCCGAGAACGAACTCCCGGTGCCGCTCCACGATCGCCATGGCCGCCTCCTCTGCCGCGTCGGCGTCGCCGGCCGCAACGGCCTCGCAGAGCCGGCGATGAGAGGCCACGCTGATCCTGAGGCTGCCGAAACGTCGGATCGCGGCCTCTGCGCCGAGCTCCATGTCGTCACGCAGCAGAGCCCGGATGTCACTCATCGCCTGGAGCAGGTACCGGTTGTTCGCCGCTGCCGCGAGCGCGAGGTGGAAATCGACGTCGGCGTCGGGATAGAGGCTCGGGCTCGCGGACGCTTCGTGCATTCGCTCGACGGCCTCCCTGAGGGTCGAAATCTGCTCGGCCGACGCCCGCTCAGCCGCAAGCCGCGCGAGCTGCGATTCGATCATGATGCGTGCCTCGACGAGCTCCTCTACCTCCGCCCGGAGGAGCGGGCGCCCTACCCTCGACGGAATCGGAGCCGCAGCCGCGACGAACGTGCCGCGTCCGGCTCGAGTGCTGATCAGGCCGTCGCTGACGAGCATGCTGACAGCCTCGCGGATCGTGCTCAGGCTGACATCGAACTGGACTGCAAGCCCCCTGTGACCTGGAAGCTGGTCTCCGGGGGGGAGCTCACCCGATTCGATCTGACGCCTGAGATGCGCCGCGATACCCGCCGGGAGCGTCTCCCGCGCGCGACGCACCGAGTACGGCTCCTCTTTGCCGGTCTGGTGTTCCGAACGCGACACCCGCTGAACGTACCACGCGGGCAGCAGACGGGTCAACCGAGCTGTGACGGTTCGCTACCGCGACCCGCGGCCGCGTCGAGCAACTCGATGATCGCGCGATGGTCATAGACACATCCGCCCCACAGGCCGCCACTCGCAGACTGCAACCGAGCCCAGAGCGCCGTGTCCGCCGGCAGTCGCGGGTCCGGAGTGATGTCCTCCCGCAGCGGGCGCGTGTCGAGCACGTGGGCCGCCTCATCGCCTGTCCACCTTTCCTCGCCGTGCCCCACGAGATCGATCGACGCCACGAGTCGCTCCCGATCGACGACGATGCAGATCAGGTCGCCGTCGAGCAGGCGACCGATCGGCCCACCTTCCAACGCCTCGGGACTGACGTGCCCGATACACGCACCGGTCGAGACGCCGGAGAAGCGCGCATCGGTGATCAATGCAACGTGCCGTCCGAATGGCAGGAACTTCAGTGCCATCGTGACCTGCGCCGTCTCCTCCATCCCCGAGCCGAGCGGGCCCCGACCCGCGATGACCATCACGTCTCCGGGCTCGATCGGGTCGCCTGCGGTGCCCTTGATCGCCGCGATCGCCGCCCGCTCGCTCGCGAACACGCGAGCCGGCCCGGTCAACCGGTAGATGCCGTCTTCGTCGATCACCGTCGGGTCGATGGCGGTGCTCTTGATCACGCTCCCGCCCGGTGCGA
>JANOFZ010000193.1:0-2537 GCA_031413935.1 Thermoleophilia bacterium
AGCGTTCCCATCCGCTCCTTCGCATGGCCGCGCGCGTCGACGAGCGTCGTGTCCGCCGTGACCGAGCCACGGAGGACCCGGAAGAGGTTGATCCGGCCCGCGAACGGATCAGCGAGCGTCTTGAAGACGAACGCGGCGGTATCCGCTCCCTCGATCTCGATCGGGGCGCCCTTCTTCGCGGGCGACGGAACGCCTTCGACGATGAGGTCGAGAAGTGCATGCGTACCGAGGTTCTTCGTCGCGACCCCGCATGCAACAGGGAACACCTCACCCCTCGTGATCGCGAGCTTGAGCGCCGACGCGACGGCGTGGACGTCGAGTTCCTCCCCTCCGAGGTACTGCTCCATCAGCGCATCGTCGGTCTGGACGACTTCGTCGAGGAGCTTCTCACGGTAGGACTGCGCGATCTCCATCATCTCGTCAGGGATAGCGCTCGGCTCTGCCTCCTTGCCCCCGTCAGGGCTCGTATAAGCGCACATGTGGAGAACGTCGACGATGCCCGTCAGCTCGTGCTCGGCGCCGATCGGCAGATGGACGGCTACACAACGCGACGAGAACTGCTCCTGGATCTGGGAGAGCGAGCGGTAGAAATCGGCGCGCTCGCGGTCGAGCATGTTGACGAAGAGCACGCGCGCGAGGCCGAGATCGTCGGCGAGATGCTTGACGCGCGCGGTGCCGACCTCGAGGCCCATCACCGCGTTGACGACGACGAGTGCGCCTTCGACGACGCGAAGAGCGCAGCGGGCCTCGCCCTGAAAGCTCGGGTCGCCGGGGACGTCGATGAAGTTGAGCTTTCGTCCCTGCCAGTTCGCGTGCGCGAGCGTCAGGGAGATCGACATCCTCCGCTTCTGCTCGTCCTCGTCCCAGTCGCTTACCGTCGTCCCCGCATCAACCGTGCCGAGGCGATTGATCTCCTCGGTCTGGTAGAGCAGCGCTTCGACGAGAGAGGTCTTGCCGGTACCACGGTGGCCGACGACGGCGACGTTTCGGATCTTTCCGGGCTCGATTGCGGCCATTGGCGTCCGTTCCTCCTCGCGATGTCTGGGTAACGCGAGTCTAGAGGGACACGGAGGAACCGTGCAGACGTAAGGGGTGTTTGGAGCAGGGGTGAGGACGCTTCTATTGTGTCAAGTCGAGTGTTGGTGTTGTCTTTAGTTGCTGGTAGAAGTGGCGGGCGAGTTGGCGTTTGATGCAGCGGCGTGCTTCGCGGCGGGTTTTTCCTCTGGCGAGGAGCCGCTGCTGGTAGGCGGCTGTTTGGGGGTGCCAGCGGCTGCGGTGGAGCGCGATGATGTGGAGGGCCCGGTTGAGTTGGCGGTCGCCGCCGCGGTTGAGCCGATGACGTTGGGTTTGGCCGCTGGATGCTTGCACGGGGCTGGTGCCGGCCAGGGCGGCGAACGACGCTTCGCTTCGCATTCGGCTCGGGTCGCCGCTCGAAACGACGAGTTGGGCGGCGCAGACGGGTCCGACGCCACACTCCTCAAGGAGTCCCGGGACGAGCTCGCTGGTGATCGTTTCGAGCTGCCGGTCGAGATCGTCGATCTCGCTGCCCAGGTGCTGTACCCGCAGAGCGATCCGGCGCAGCACCGAGACCGTGACCGTCGTCTCGTCGGTTCGCGAACGCAGTCGCGCGGCGTGCTTCGCGGCCTGTTTGCCGTCGAGACCCCGGAGGCGGCCCTGCATTGCCTCAGGGGCGGTCACGATCACCGCTTGCAACTGATTCAACGCGGCCGTGCGGGCCCTCACAGCGCCGCGGCGCTCGAGCAGCAGCATCCGGAGGTCGTCACGAACACCACCACCGCCACGCGGCCGTCCGAGCGGCTCTCCCGTCAGCAGCCGTTTCGCGGCCATGGTCGCGTCGATCAGATCGCTCTTCCCTTTCCTGCGGTCGCGACGGCGGGGCCGCTCACACTCGAACACCACGCCACCCGCCGCGACAAGGAACGCCGTCAAGCCAGCACCGTAACTGCCCGTCCCCTCGACCGCAAAGCGCGGCGAGCCCAGCTCGGACGCCCACTCCCACAACCGCGCATACCCCGCCGCGTCGGCCCTGATCGTGAGACTGCCGAGATCCCCACCCAGTTCGTCGAGCGCAACAGCGACATGCTCGTCGCGATGCGTATCAACACCGATTGCCACCACGCTGCCCATCGCCTAACCTCCCAGTTGAAGGAACGACAAGGCTGGCCGAGGACAGGGCTGTGTCGGGCAAAGGACGCAGGCTTCTATCAGGTCACAAGCCAGCCAACGAAGCGGTGGCGGAAGACAGGTCCACAGAAAGACACCAAACGGGCCAGCTTCAGCGAGAGTCATTCCGCCACCGCTTCGAAACTACACAGCTTCAGCCTGGCGAAGCTCTCGGCACCTCGAAACAACTGGGAAATACATGGTAGTGTTCTACCAGTGAAGACGTCGATCGACTCTGCCGGAAGAATCGTGGTGCCCAAGCCGCTTCGTGATGCGCTGGGTCTCGCTCCGGGGTCGACCCTCGACATCTCCCGCTACGGCGCTGGGCTCCAGTTGGTGCCCGCCGGGCGCAC
>JANOFZ010000194.1:0-13853 GCA_031413935.1 Thermoleophilia bacterium
CCTCGATCTCCGGCGCGATCTCTTCCAGCACCTGACGTCGCTGTCGCTGCGCTACTTCTCGAAGCAGAAGGCCGGATGGATTATCGCGCGGCTGACGAGCGACGTCGACGCGCTCTCCGACGTACTCAACCAGGGCCTGACGACGCTCGTCGTCAACTCGATGACGCTCGTGGCCGCGATCGTCGGGCTGTTCGTCCTCGACTGGCGACTCGGAGTCGTCGCACTGATCATCCTGCCGCCGGGAATCATCGTCACGAGATGGTTCCAGACGACGTCACACGTCGCCTTCGCCGACGTGCGGACGCGGATCGCCGCAGTCACCGCTCAGCTCGCCGAGTCCGTCTCCGGCATGGCGGTCGTCCAGGCGTTCAGCCGCGAGCGCGCCTTCCAGTCCGAGTTCGCCGACCTGAACGAGGCCAACCGCGTCTCGAACGTCTACGCGCAGAAGCTCTCGTCCTTCTTCTTCCCCGCCATCGAGTTCCTCGGTGCGATCGCGACCGTCGGCGTGCTCTTCGCCGGCGCCAAGATGATCGACTCGGGATCACTCGAGATCGGAACCCTGATCGCGGCGATGGGGATGCTCCAGCTGATCTTCCAGCCATTGCAGGAGCTGTCCGAGTTGTACGGCCAGGTTCAGGCTGCGAGTGCGGCGATGACAAAGATCTCCACCGTTCTCGACGCGGAGCAGGACATCACCGATCGCGAAGGCGCTCCCGAGATCGGTCGGATCGCCGGCCATCTGCAGCTCGAGAACGTCGTCTTCGCCTACGGTGACGAGCCCGTGATCCACGGCATCTCGATCGACGTTCCCGAAGGTGGGTGTGTCGCGCTCGTCGGCGAGTCGGGTGGCGGCAAGTCGACGACCGCGAAACTCATCGCCCGTTTCTACGATCCCCTCGAGGGCTCGGTGAAGATCGATGGGATCGACCTGCGTGACATCCAGTTGCGGTCGCTCCGGCGGCAGCTCGGCGTCGTCCTCCAGGATCCCTTCCTCTTCAGTGGCACGATCGCCGACAACATCCGCTTCGGTCGCCCCGAGGCGACCGACGAGGAGGTCGCTGCTGCGGCGCACGCGATCGGCGTCGACCGGGTCACGGCACGATTCGAAGGAGGCCTCGATCACGTCGTGCGCGAAGGCGGGTCAGGCCTTTCGGCAGGCGAGCGGCAGCTGATCTCGATCGCACGCGCCCTCCTTGCCGACCCGCGGATCCTGATCCTCGACGAGGCGACCTCGAACATCGATCGACCGAGCGAGATCCTGATCGAGAAGGCGTTCGACACACTGCTTCGCGGGCGAACGTCGGTGATCATCGCCCACCGCCTCGCCACCGTCCGACGGGCCGACGAGATCCTCGTGATCGAGAAGGGCTACGTCACCCAGCGCGGCAACGAGGCGGCGCTCCTGGCCGAGGACGGCCCATTCCGCCGACTCGCCGAGACGATGCACGGACTCCCCACCCGCGACGCCGCATGAGCCTCTACAGCAAGAAGGCGTCGGCGCGCATGATGGGCGTCGCACGGCCATCGCGGTCGAGGCCGTCGACGTCGACCTCGGGGCCGCTGATCATGAAGTCGGTGTGCACCCGCGAGATGTTCACGCCCATCGCGATGAGCTCGTCGTCCGCAAGGCCGTCAGTTCCCTCGACCGTCATCGGCAGCCCCGAGCCGTACGCAGTGTGGCACGTGGCGTTCTCGTCGAACAACGTGTCGAAGAAGACGAGGCCTGTCTGCTTGACCGCCGAGGTTCCGTCGACGAGTGCGATCTCACCGAGGAACGCGGCCTGTGCGTCCGCCTCGAGTTGACCTCGCACAGTATCGACTCCCTGCGAGGCACGAACGTCGGTAACGCGGCCGGCTTCGAAACGGCGCTCGTGCCTGCAAAGACGGTGTGGCTACCTACTCGCCCCAGTCGAAATCGCGCGAGCGCCCCCACAGATCTCCCTCGAGGGGAGGTGCATCGGGTGCCACGGCATTCTCGGCAGTGTCCTCGCCGGGCCAGGGCAACGCGAGCGAGTGCAGCTCGGCAGCGGGCTCGCCGTCGAGGGTCTCCTCGATCCGGGCCTGCTCCTCGGACTTGAACAGCGGGTGGTTCTCGAACGGATCCTCGATCTGGTAGCGATCGAGCGGCATGTCGTCGTCGAGCTCGGAGTTCTGCTTCTTCAGGTCGAGATGATCCTGGATCACGTTTGCAAACGGTGAAGCGTACGGCTGCGTTTCGGTCTCAACGGGCATAGAACCTCCCGGTTCGGGGTCAGGACTGGGCGCCACGCGTTTTGGTACCTCATGTCATCGTAGCCGACTCGTACGCGTCGGGAAAGCCCTCGGAGGATCGACGCGCTCCCGCCGTAGTCACCGTGTGGCACGATATGTGCCGTGCCGCCACCGATTCCCAGAAACCCCGTGGCTGCAGGCCTGCTCGCGTACAGCCTGTGGCGGAAGCTGCCACCTGCCCAGCGCCGTCTCCTGCTCGAGGCTGCCCGCACGCATGGCCCACGTGTCGCGGCAGCCGCTGCGGCGGCTGCAAAGGCGCGTAAACGCCCCTGATTCAAGGTCTGGCGACGGGGACACTGCACGACGGACGCACAGTGCTCGGCGGACATGAAACAGCCGGGTTGCACCTGGGCTGTCTCGGCCTCAGCTGGCTTGAACGCCCAGCGCAGCCCTGACGATGCGATCCTGTTCCTGCTGGTGGGCGGTCGGGTAGCCCTCGCTCGGAGACGCCTTCCACGATCGCCCCGCATACGTGACGCCGCCAACGGACGAGCTCGACCTCGCGGCATCGTCGAGGCGATGCCTGATCGAGCGCCAGGCCCCCATGTTCTGGGGCTCCTCCTGAACCCAGACGATCTCCTCGAGCCGCGGCAAGCTCCTGATCAGCTCTGCCACGGCATCGACCGGGAAGGGGTAGAGCTGCTCGAGTCGCGCGACGGCAACGTGGGATGCACGCGCGCGCTCGTCGTGCCCGACGATGTCGTAGTAGATCTTGCCGCTGCAGATGACAAGCCTCCGAACATCGCGGCCGTCGCTCGTGTCCGGGATGACCGGACGGAACGAGCCGGTGGAGAGCTCCTCCAGCGTCGACGATGCCTGTTTCAGACGCAGCAGACCCTTCGGCGTCATCACAATCAGGGGTCGCGCAGTGGCGTCGAGCGCCTGGCGTCGAAGCAGATGGAAGAACTGCGCGGCCGTCGTACAGTTGGCGATCCGGATGTTGTCCTGGGCTCCCTGCTGCAGGAATCGTTCGAGTCGGGCGCTCGAGTGCTCCGGCCCGTTGCCTTCGTAGCCGTGGGGAAGCAGTAGCGTCAGTCGCGACGTCTGGCCCCACTTCGACCGACCGGCGACGAGGAACTGGTCGATCACGATCTGTGCGCCGTTGACGAAGTCACCGTACTGCGCCTCCCAGAGCACGAGCGCATCCGGAGCAGCCACGGAGTAGCCGTACTCGAATCCGAGCGCGGCGTACTCGGAGAGCGGCGAGTTGTAGACCTCGAAGGAGGCTGCGGCCGCGGCGAGGTGCTGAATCGGCGCGTACGTCTCGCCGGTATAGGGATCATGGAAGACGAGGTGCCGGTGAGCGAAGGTGCCGCGCTCGGTGTCCTGCCCCGAGAGACGAACGGGAATCCCGTCTTCGAGCAGGGACGCGTAGGCGAGGGCCTCGCCCTGCCCCCAGTCGATCCCACCCTCATCGATCCTCTCGAGCCGGCGGGACAGTTGCTTCGAGAGCTTGGCGTTGATCGTGAACCCTTCCGGAACCGCGAGCAGTTGGTCGTTCAGCGCCCGCAACCGGTCGTCGGCGACCGCCGTAACCACGGCGTCGCCTGTCGTTGCCTCGGGTGGGGCGTCGACGACGGTGGCAGGGGGTAGTAGCGGTGGTGCCGCGGCGATCGTGGTCTGGAGTTGCTCATGCGCTCGACGCAGAGTTGCCGTCACGTCTGCGACGTATCCATTGGCCTCCTCCTCGGTGACGACGCCGTCCTTCACAAGCCGCGCTGCGTACAGGGCCCGAACGGTCGGCTGCCGCTGAATCCGCTCCACCATCAACGGCTGGGTGTAGGAGGCATCGTCCTGCTCGTTGTGGCCGAACCGGCGGTAGCCGACGAGGTCTATGACGAAGTCATGTCCGAACTCGGCGCGGTAGGCGAGTGCCAGCTGCACAGCCGACAGGGCTGCTTCGGGGTCGTCGGCGTTGACGTGGACGATCGGGACGTCAAATCCCTTTGCGAGGTCGCTCGAGTACCGTGTCGACCGGCTTTCCGTTGGATCGGTGGTGTAGCCGACCTGGTTGTTCGTGATCAGGTGCAGTGTTCCGCCGGTCGCATATCCCTCGAGCGATTGAAGGTTCAGTGTCTCGGAGACGACGCCCTGCCCCGGGAATGCTGCGTCGCCGTGGATGAGCACCGGGAGCGCGACTGACGGGTCGTGAATGCCCGCACCGGCTGAGCGATCCGTCTGCTCGGCTCGCGCCCGGCCCTCGACGACAGGATCCGCAGCCTCGAGGTGGCTCGGATTAGGAACGATGACGACATCGATCTCTCCGGAATCCGTGAGGCGCGTCCCGGAAGCCGGAAGGTGGTACTTGACGTCGCCGGAGCCGCCTTCGGGGTCAACGACGAGTGCATCGGCCGAACGCTCGCCTTCGAACTCGCGCAGGACTTCGTGATACGAGCGGCCGACGGTGTGTACAAGGGCGTTGAGTCTCCCTCGGTGAGCCATGCCGATCACCACCTCGTGCGCTCCGCTTGCGGCGGCGAGAGCGACGGTCTCGTCGAGCATGGGCACGAGGGACTCGAGCCCCTCGAGGGAGAACTGCTTCTGCCCGAGAAACGATCGACGCAGATACTGCTCGAACCCCTCGGCCTCGGACAGCCGGCGGAGAAGCGAACGCCGCTCCTCCGGGTCGAGCGGCTGTCGGAAGCGACCGGACTCGATCGCCTGACGGAGCCAGACACGCTCTGCGTGATCCGAGATGTACTCGATCTCGTAGGCCATCGAGCCCGTGTAGACGTCCCGGAGAAGCGGCAGAGCCTCGAGCAGCGTCTCGCCGTCGACATAGAGGCGGAGCAGCGAGGCGGGCAGTCGGCTCTGGAGAGAGGGCGTCAAAGCCGGCACGAGGCGGGATTCGTCGAGAGCAGGATCGCCGATCGGCTCCGAACCGAGTGGATCGAGCCGCGCAGCGAGATGGCCGTGCATCCGGTAGGCCTTGACGAGCGCCATTGCCGCTGCGACTCCACCGAGGAGTGTCTCGTCGGCCGTGCCGGATTCCTGTGCCCCATCGACCCCACCCTGCTCGACGCTCACCGGCTCGACGCTCACCGACTCGACGTTCCCGGTGATCGGTTCCGGCGTCGAGACCGGAACATCCGCGAGCGCTGCGGTGAAAGCGACCGGGCTGGACGGGAGGCTGACATCGGGCGCGTCAGGGCTCGGGATCGTGGCAGGGGTCTCCGCGATCGCAGGAGTCTCTGCAGCCCCGTTTGGGCGGTCGTGGTGCATGAGGCCGGCGAGCCCGGGCAGAGCCCCGAAAACCGCACCAGGATCGCTCTCGAAGAGCTCACGCCATTCGTCGGGCACGCTGCCCGGGGCATCGAGGTACGACTCGAGCATCTCGGCGACGTATCCCGCGTTGAGGCTGCTCAGGTCAGCGCGAGTCATGGGATGTGTTGTACCGGTCCGACGGACTCGGCAACACTCAGATCAGGGGGTTCTCGGTGAGCACGGCGAGCGTCATGCCGACGACCCAGGCGACCATCGCAAACAGAGTGGCCTTGAGGGCGAGGGCCTGGTGCCGCTCACTCAACCGAGCCGAGACGAGCGCCAGCACGATCGCGGCGAACGCCGTTCGGCCAGGCCGCGCTTCGAGCTCCAGCAGCAGCCCGAAGCCCATCGCAATCGCGGACAAGATGATGGAGGCCACGGCAAGCAATCCCGCAACGACGTCCGCTGGGGAGTGGCGATCGTTCTCGGTCTCGAGCGCGCTCATGAGCGAACCGTACCCCTTTGCGCGGCTGGAGTGACACCACTACCGTGCCCCGGGGTGTGCGGCCGGCCGGGCCGGCGGCCCCGGGGTCGTCGCAGACGGGGCGCACTACCGGGTGCGGGCGTGTCGGAGAGCACGGCGACGCCGGCATACTCACCGGGCTCCGGCTCCGCCTTGATCGCCCACCAGATGACGACGGCGATGTACACGATGGGGATCTTCAGAATCACCAACATGAAGATGATCTCCCAGGCCATGGTGCCTCATTCTATACTCCCCGCCCGCCGACGGATGAGCCGCGCTGCACCGACGTTCGCGAGTCCACCGATGATCGCGATCACGATGAGGCCGGGGCCGAAGGTCGTGACGGCGGCCGATACCTCATGCTCGACGGAGACAACGACGAGCGGGCCAAGCCCGATCGAGAGCGACCTACCTGCGGCCTGCGCCGCAACCGCGAGTGCCGAAGTCCCTGCGTACGCAAGGACACCAACTGCGATCGCCCCGAGCGCGAATGCCTTCAGATCCCGCACGCCGACCTCCCGTCGCCGCCGATGACCGTGAGCGAGAAAGCATGCGCGGCGAGCGGCAGTCCGAGGATCACAAGAGAGGGGGCCACGACCGTTGCTCCCGAGACGACGAGTACGAGTCCAGCCGTCACCGCTGCGGCAGGGCCGGAGAGAGCCACGAGCGTCCGGCGACCTGATCCAAGGGGGGCGTGCAGCACGAACGTGCGTCGGCCGTGCAAGACGAGGGCGCTCGGAACACCGCGGAGCGACGCAACATGGCCGGCCTCGTGCAGCCCGACTCCGATCCCCGTTCCGGCCCCGAGCGCGAGAGCAAGCACCAGGACGTCGCCCTGCCCTCCCAGAGCCGCAGCGAGCGGGAGAAGGGCGATCGTCGAAGCGGCAGCGATGATCACGACGCGGAGGCCGGTTGCCCTGAAACTGCCTGCGACGGCACGTGGCACGCCTCCCGTGTCGAGCGGGTGTCGTCGGGCGATCGGCGTTGGGAGAGCACCGGCAGGAACGAGCCGCGCCGCGAGACCGAGCCAGTCTGCAGAGCGCCGAAAGCGAGATCCGCTCTGGATGATGTTGACGAGAGCGAGGGCATTCAGCGTCCAGACGAACCGCAGGACATCGCGCCTCGCCACGTCGAGCGGGAGACCGAAGGCCTCGGCAAGTTCGCGCACGACAGCCTCGAGCGGACGTCCCGCGCGTCCGAGGACGAACGCGCCGCTGTCGTTGAGCGGCCAACTGCGCCCACGAACGACGTCCTGGAGATGCCCGTTCGACATCGAGACGCCCGATGGGAGATCGACGTGATCCGTATCGACGATCATCGCTCTCCGAGCTCGAGTCGCCGGAGAAGACTCGCGATCGCGACGCAGGAGAGGAGTCCACAGAGCAGGATCACGATTGCCGGATCAGGAAGGCCGAGACCCGTGAGTCGCGGAACGACCAACCCGACGATGAATGACGTGGCGATGGCAACAGCGACGAAGGCAGCGAGGGAGCTGAGCTGATCGCCGATTCCGTCTCCCTGCCACGGCACGAGCGAGCCTGTGATCGTGGCGACCGCGGTGCCGAGTACGACGAGAGCGGCCACGACTCCCACGGTGCGCCAGTCCACACCTGACCCGAGCGCCGCGACCAGAGCGACAATGCCGACAGGGACAGCTACGGCGACGAGCCCCGATTGCCACGTAATCGCCGCGATCGCTCGGCGGCCGCGCGGAGCGCCAAGCCACATCCAGGCCCCGGCGGCAAGGGTGCCCCAACCTGCGAGAGCCGCAACGAGAGACCCGAGCAAGGTCGTTGTCGTCGCAAGCAGGAACGGCCCCGGAGGCTCCGCCCCCGAAGCGACGGCGATGAGCGCTCCGATCACGCCGAAGCCGAGCGCTGCAACGTTCGCTTGCCGCACATCCGACCTCCGGACAATCAGCGAGGAAGCGGCGGCGGGAACGGGGAAACGCCAGGCTGCATCGAGATGCCGCCGTCGGGTTGCTCGAGACCGCTGCTCCGGGCGGCATGCCGCGAGCAGGATCCAGGCGATGCCGAGGCCCGTCGCGGTGGCCCCAGCTGCGCCGAGCGCGATCCACGCCGACACGGCCCCTCGGAGAGAGAGACTGACAGGAGCAAGGAGCCCGAGCGGCGTCGCTCCCATTGCACTCCCCGTGACGATCCAGGCACCAAGGCCGATTCCTATGCCGAGGAGTCGGATTCGTCGGCCTCGCACCGCGATCTGTACCCCCTCGGCAATGACGGCACCTGCGGGGACGGCCGCGAGGATCGCAGCAGTGAGAGCCAGTCCGGCGGGGTACCCGCCAGCAAACCCACCCGCGAGAGCAAGGGAGAGCGACAGGAGAGATGGCAGCACAATGAGCCCAGCGAGAACCGACGGGAGCACCAGGCCGGCCCCGATCGCGGAGCGATCACCGCAAGGACCGGCGGCGATCTGCTGCCCGAGACCGGCCCGCGTCGGGAGCGAGGCGGAGAGAACAGCGCCAGCTGCTGCTGCCGCGAGGCACGGGCCAAGCACGAGTGCAGTGGCAACCTCCGACGAGGCGAGAGCACCACCCAACTCGGTTCCAAGCGCCACGCCGACCCGGGCGAGAGCGACAGGCGCGAGAGCGACCATGATCACCACGGTCACGGCGGGAAGCGGTGCGGCCGCGGCAACGGCACGCAGTCGCCGCGCCTGACAGCGCGTGACAGCTCTACAGAGCACGAAACGCATCTCTGACCCTCGATCGCAACGAACCGTCACCGAGTGCCTCCAGAAAGACCTCTTCGAGCGAATCGGCGCCGTGGCGGGCGCGCAGCGCCGCCGGCGTACCGCGGTCGATGACAGCACCCCGGTGCAGCAGGACGATCTCGTCGCAGACCGTTCCCGCGAAGTGCAGGTCCTGCGTTGCGAGCAACACTCCAGCCCCCTGTGCGGCGAGAGCCGTGAGCGCCTCATCGATGACCACCACCGCTTCAGGGTCGAGGGTGGCGGTTGCTTCATCGACGAGAACGAGCGGTGTACCGATCGAGAGGGCAGCGATCGCGCTCGCCTGGCGGCGTAGCCCGCGAGAGAGTGTGCCGAGCCGCTGATCCAGCCGATCATCGAATCCGAACGCCTCGGCGAGAACATGCGAACGCGCCCGGGCCGCTTGATCGGCGCCCCAGAGCGCGTGGGCGAGACCGACGAGCTCCGCGCACGTCAGCTCGTCGAACCCGGTGGGCTCGTCCGGCATGAGTGCCGTAGCGGCACGAGCAGGACGCGATCCGGCGGGCGATCCGGCGACGACGATCGCACCGGAGTCAACCGTACCGAGCCCCGCTGCCGAGCGCAGAAGCGTCGTCTTCCCGGAGCCGTTCGGTCCGACCAGGCCGACAACGGAACCGGCCTCGACGCACAGATCGACCCCCGCCAACGCGACGGAGGCGCCGAACCGCTTCGAAACACCTTGCACGACGAGCGGCGCCGGTCGCGACGTCGTGGCGGGAGGGCGGCTCACGGCCGCCCTCCCGCCAGCGTCGCTCGCGCAGCCCGTCCTAGCTACGACAGACAACCTTGAACCCTGTCCAGCCAAACGAGATCTCGGCGCTGCCGCCGTTCCTGCGACACCACGTCGCCCAGGCAAGGGCCACGGCGTAGGCGAAGCCCACGACGACGATCCACCAGACGACATCTTCCTGCTCGGCTGGATCCCCCGTGAACGCAAGCGCCGGCGCAGTGTACGGGCCGGCGAACGCAAGTGCTGTTTCCATGCTTCCTCCTTTTCAGTGCTTTTGTGGATACCGTCTACGCTAGAGAGGCAACACACGCAGGTGTGTGCCGGTTGTGTGTCGAAACCGTGACGGCGAGGCGCGTTTTTTACAGATGCTTCACAGCCCCTCGCTAGGTTCTCGCTAGACCCTGATCACCAAGGAGGAAGCCCGTGCGTCACATTCCACTCATCGCTGCCGTGCTCGCCGCAGCCGTTCTCGCGCCGATCGCGGCATCTGCTGATCGGATGTGGGTCGGCTTCCACGACGATCCGATCCTGCGCTACGACACGGATCGGCAGAACGCCATGGAGGCGGCGACAGCGACGAACAATGCGTCGATCGTCCGGTCACTCGTAACGTGGGCCGACGTCGCCCCGACCAAACCTGCGAACGCGGCAGACCCGTTCGACGCGGCGTACCGCTTCGACGATCTCGACGAGTTCGTCCGCAATGCGCAGAGGAACAACGCCGAAGTCCTCCTCACGCTCTGGGGCACTCCGAAGTGGGCAAACGGCAACAAGAGCCGCAACTACGTGCCGACGTCGATGACCGACTTCCAGAACTTTGCAAGGGCAGTTGCGACCCGGTACTCGGGTCGCACGGCCGGCTACCCGTTCGTCCGGTTCTTCGGAATCTGGAACGAATCAAACCTCGGCCTCTTCCTGACCCCGCAGTTCAACTCGAAGGGCCAGATCGTCAGCCCCGCCGCCTACGCCAAGCTGGCCGCGGCCGGGTACGCCGGCGTCAAGGCCGGGAACCCCAAAGCGCTCGTGGCGATCGGCGAGACGTCATCGAGTGGCCGGGACAAGAAGAAGGCCGGCGCAAGCGACGCGGTCGCTCCCGGGACGTTCGCGCAAATGGTTGCGAAGGCGAACAAGAAGCTCAAGTTCGACGCGTGGGCGCATCACCCGTATCCGGTGCCCGTGAACCAGAAGCCGACGCAGAAGGTGAAGTGGCCCAACGTCGCCCTCACATCGCTACCGCAGTTCGAGACGTCGCTCGACAGCTGGTTCGGGCGCAAGAACATCCCGATCTGGATCAGCGAGTACGGCAACGAGACAAAGCCCGGCGAGCCAAAGGGCGTCACCGAGGCGCAACAGGCGGCGTACATTCCCCAGGCGATCGCGATCGCGAAGAAGGACGTCCGCGTCCCGATGTTCATCTGGTTCGTCCTGCGTGATTCCGAGGGCAGTCCCTGGCAGAGCGGGATCTACCGGGACATCGGCAGCGCGAAGCCGGGGCAGCCGAAGTGGGCAACCGCGGCGAAGCCACTCAGCCCGGTGAACGGGAAGGTGAGCATCAAGGGAGGAACCCGGAATCCATCCCTCACCGTCTACCTCCGCTCGTTCTGCGTCAACAATTCGATTGGGGCGAAGGTCGGTGTCGCGGCGCGCACGACGCTCGGGGCCAAGCTCGTTGCGTTCTCCCAGTCCGAAGCCACGCTTGCGGTCGATTGCACGGTGGCGTCCCGCGTCACGGGCCTGACGGTGATCAAGGGGAAGACGTACACCGTGGCGATCGACGCGAACACGAAGAACGGTGATGTGGCGAAGCGCACGATCACCATCGTCGGAATCTGATCCGCATCCGTTCCCGGGGGTCGAGAGATGACTCTCGCCCCCGGGAGCTCTCTCATTCGAGCAGGGTGGCTATCCGAGCTGCTCGATGCGGACGCTCCAGTTGACGCTCCCGCGCGGACGTACCCTCAGCGTGTAGGTCCCCGCCCCACTGAGCGGCGCGACGGAATCGGAGCCGACCTGGTCGAGACCGATCTGCCCGGATCCCGTTCCGTCCCACGAGAAGGTCGCGGAGCCGGATCCGAAGATCAGGTAGCGCGGATCGACCTCGACAACGATTCTCCAGTCCCCCTGAGGCACGGTCACCTCGATCGGCCGCGAGTCGTAGTCATCGGAACCGCTCTCCGACCAGGTCGCTGACCACTCAGGCGCGCGAGCTACCGTGAGTGTCACGGTCGAACCGAGCACCGTCCGGCTTCCCGCGTCGGGCGACTGCCGCAGAACCGTTCCCGGCTCCACCGCTACGGATCCCTCGGTCACGACGTCCGTCTCGAAGCTGCCGTCGAGACGTGCTGTCGCTTCATCGATATCGACCCCTCGCACATCGGGAACGGGGGCTCTTGGGGGGCCACTCGAGACGGTGATGCCGATCGGGCCGGGCCGTCGAGCCTCGTCTCCGGCGGCCACGTCGCTCGAGATGACACGCCCCTCCGGGATCTCCCACGACTCCTCGGAGCGAACGCGCGCCGCGAAACCGATTGCGCGAAGAGCCGCTGTCGCGGACTGCTGCTCGGCGCCCTCGACGTCCGGCACCTCGGCGTACGCCGTGCCCCGGGAGACGCGGACGACGAGGTCGAACGACGCTCTCTCGACCTGTGTGTCCGCGACTGGCAGCTGGGCAACAATATCTCCCTCGGTGACGGACTCCGAGTACATACGGCCTCCTACCACAAGGGGCGCATCGGCCAGATCGACGTGAGCAGCCGCCGCCGTGGCTGCACGGGCCTGCTGCACGGTCATTCCCGTCACGCGTGGGACGTCGACGACGCGGTCGGCGTTTGCAATCGTCGCGCCGACGAAGGCAAGGGCACCGGCGGCCGCGATCCCCACGACGACCGCAACCATCCGTCGACCCCGTCGGCGTTTCCGAGCCGCGTGGCGGGTCGGGGCCTCGAGGACGGCTGTGACGGGCGCGGCCGCAAACACGGCCGTTTCTCGGTTCGACGCAATGACGGTGACCGCTGCAGCGTCGGCAATCGACGGTCGCGAGACGCCGAGGAGGTCGAGCACCTCGATCGCGGTCGGACGATCGGAAGGGTCGGTCGAGAGAAGCGCATCGATCGTCGAGGCGGCGTCGGGCGGCGCATCGGGAACGAGCGTTGAGAGGGTTGGCGCGGCCTCGTGGGCGCGCCGAAGACCAACGGCAAGACGGTCATCGCCCTCGAACGGCGTCCGACCGGCAAGGAGCCAGAAGAGCAGGCACCCGAGGGCGTACATGTCCGTGGCCGTCTCGCTCTCGTTTCCGCGTGCCTGCTCGGGCGACCAGTACTCGGGGGTTCCGAGCAACATCCCCCGCGTCGTCACGCTCGTCGAGGATCGAGCGATGCGCGCGAGCCCGAAATCCGAAACGACGAGACGCCCGGTGGCGCTCTCGATCAGGATGTTGCCCGGCGTCAGATCGCGATGAACGATTTCGCGCGCATGCGCGTAGGCGAGCGCCGAGGCGATAGGCCGTGCAAGCTCCGAGACCTGATCCCAGGTCCACTCGCGACCGCGCGCCACATCCCCGAGGCTCGCCCCGTCTACGTACTCCATGACGAGGAACGGCGTCTCGCCGTCCTCGCCGTAGTCGTAGAGACGGACGATGTGCTCGTGCTCCAGGGGAGCAAGGACCTGCGCCTCGCGCGCGAATCGGCGGCGCAGCTCGACATCATCCGCGATCCAGGGGTGGAGCAGCTTGACGGCGACATCGCGCTGCAGATGCCTGTCATATGCGCGCCAGACGGTTCCCATGCCGCCCTTGGCGATGCGGGCACGGAGCTCGTAGCGGCCGGCGAGGAGGTCGGTCATAGGCGTGGGATCGCGCGGTTCAGGGGTAAACGGGCGCGCGACGGCTACGAAATGTAGCTGCCGACCCCCGGGGCCAAGTTGTAAAGAGAAAGGAAAATTCCCACTTTGAGGGAATTACAACAGCCGGGAAACGTTATACACTCTGAAGACATCGTTCCCCGCGGGAACGCGTTTGACGGGGCCGCACGTTAGGGGCACCGAAGTGAACGATGTCAACGGGACTTACCGAATGAAACAAGCGCTCCATGCACGCGCGCGCACGACGACTACAGAGCGAAAGGATTCACCCTGACCACCACGATCGATATCCCTGTAATTGATGCCTTCCTGACCGACGCGCAGGAGCGCGGTCGCGTCGAGACGTCCGAGCTCGAGGCGCTTGCGCTCGAGCTGGATCTCAGCGAGACCGCCATCGAGGAGGTCCGCGCAGCACTTGCGGATCGCGCGATCCCCTTCGACACGGCCGATGACGCCGACGAGACCGACGCGGTTGCGGCTGCGGAGGAGGCCTCCTGGACCGCCGATACCTCC
>JANOFZ010000195.1:0-6870 GCA_031413935.1 Thermoleophilia bacterium
CCGTGAAGCGCAAGGCCCGCACGCCGTCCAGAACGCTGTGAGGACTGCGGTGGAAGGGCCTACCGCAGTCCTCACCGCGTGATTCTTTCTGCGCGCTTCGCGCGATCCTGAAGGGGGCCGCCCGCGGCCCGCGTGAGTGGGATCGCGCGGGGCAAGGCCGGCGGGCGGGGTTTCAGGCGCGCTGGGGCCGGTAGTTGGCGTCAGGGGCTAAGCGTGGCGTCGCCCGTCCGTCCGCCAGGGTTGCGCGACGGTGGACGCGCGTCCAGCGGCCTCCACCGCGCATCTGTCGGTGTGAGTGAGAAGAACGTGATCTTTAGCTCCTCGGCCGCCCGACTGCGTCCGGCGTGCCGCGGCTCCGCGCCGAAACCCTGGACACGCGCGCCCCCTCTCCTCTCTCCCTAGACTGAAGCTGCATGCCCAGCCCCGCCTCCGACCTGCGCGAATGGATCGCCCTCCTCGAGACGGAGGGTGAGCTCGTTCGGATCTCGGCCGAGGTCGACCCCGACCTCGAGATCACCGAGATCGTCGACCGCGTCGTCAAGTCCGGCGGGCCGGCGCTCCTGTTCGAGAACCCGAAGGGCGCGAAGCATCCGCTCCTGATCAACCAGTTCGGGACCGAGAAGCGCATGTGCCTGGCGTTCGGCGTCGAGAAGCTCGACGACCTGGCCGACAAGCTCGGTGAGATCCTCGAGCTGCAGCCGCCGCAGGGGCTCGTCGACAAGGTGCGCTCGCTCGGGAAGCTGAAGTCAATCGCCGACTCGATGCCGAAGGAGGTGTCGAAGGCTGCCTGCCAGGAGGTCGTGCTCACGGGTGACGACGTCAACCTCGACCTCTTCCCGATCCAGCGCTGCTGGCCTCTCGACCCGGCTCCCTTCATCACGCTCCCCGCCGTGATTACGAAGGATCAGGCCACGGGCGTCCGCAACGTCGGCATGTACCGGATGCAGAAGATCGACCGGCGCTCCACGTTCATGCACTGGCAGATCCACAAGGACGGGCGCGCCGACCTGCGCGCTGCGCCCGACGGGAAGATCCCCGTTGCAGTAGCGATCGGGCTCGATCCCGTCACCGCCTACTCCGCGAGCGCGCCGCTCCCGAAGCACATCGGCGAGCTGATGGTCGCCGGCTTCCTCAAGGGATCCGCGGTGCAGCTCGTCAAGTGCAAGACCGTCGACCTCGAGGTGCCGGCAAACGCCGAGATCGTGCTCGAGGGCTGGGTCGACAGGAACGATGTCGGCATCGAAGGACCGTTCGGCGACCATACGGGCTTCTACACCCCGCCCGAGGAGTTCCCCATCTTCCGCATCTCCGCGATCACGATGCGCCGCGACGCGATTTACCCGTCGATCGTCGTCGGCAAGCCGCCGGCCGAGGACGAGTGGCTCGCGAAGGCGACCGAGCGCATCTTCCTGCCGGCGATCCGGATGAGCGTGCCGGAGATCGTGGACTACGACCTACCCACCGCGGGCACGTTCCACAGCTGCGTCATCGTCTCGATCAGGAAGCGATTCCCGGGTCACGCGCGCAAGGTGATGCACGCAATGTGGGGGCTCGGTCTGATGAGCCTGACGAAGTCGGTCGTCGTCGTCGACGAGCACGTCGACGTGCACAACTACGAGCAGGTCTTCTTCTACGTCTGCGCGAACGTTGATCCGGCCCGCGACATTCTCCTCAGCGAAGGCCCGATCGACCAGCTCGACCACGCGACGACGATCCAGGCCTACGGCGGCAAGATCGGGTTCGACGCGACCTCGAAGGGGCCCGATGAGGGGCGTCGCGAGTGGCCGCCGGAGATCGAGATGAGCCCCGAGGTCCGCGCGCGAGTCGATGCACGCTGGGCCGAGCTCGGCCTTCCTGACGCACCTTCCGGTGCGGATGTGCAGAATGGAGTTCGTGCCCGGACGTTGACTCGGTTGTTGCGACGTTGACAGACGGGCACCCGGCAGGGTTGAATCACGCGATGGAGAGAGACCTGTGAGCGACGAGACCGACAACCAGGAAGCCGCACCCGGCTCGAGCCTCTGGCCGATCGGCTTCGCGATCGGGATCGCCTGCATTCTCGTCGGGCTCGTGATCAGCTGGCCGGCCGCCGTTCTCGGCGCCGCGATCACGATCGTCTTCGGCGTCCTCTGGGTCCGCGACACCGCCCGGACGCATGCACCCGTCGACTCGGCCCCGGCTCACGCGCTCGTTGACGGAACACCCTCGGAGGCTCAGCTCGCCGCGGAGGATGAGCACCTCGAGACCTACGGGCGCGCAGGCTTCCTCACGCTCGCGACGATCGGCCTCGGCGGCGTTATCGGTGCCGGCGTCGTCTTGCCGTCGCTCGGGTTTGCCGTCCTCCCCTCGTTCACCGGCGAAGGGATCGAGACGAACCCGGTCGATCTCGGCCCGATCAGCAACTTCCCCGAAGGAACGTTTGTGATCACGTCCTTTACGGGCAGCAAGCGCCAGGGCGACGTCTCGAGGCGCACGGCCTATATCCGCAACAACGGGTTGAGTGCCGAGAAGGAGCCGAGTTTCACGATCATCTACAGCCGCTGCGTTCACCTCGGCTGCGCCGTGAAGCCAAACGGGCCACGATTCGAGGACGAGGCAAAGACCTACAAGGACGTCACGATCACGCCGGTGAAGCCGGCCGGCTTCGGCTGCCCGTGCCATGGAGGTGCCTACGACAACGAGGGCAACCGCACTGCCGGGCCGCCGGTTCGCTCGCTCGACCGCTATGCGTTCTCGATCGTCGACGGCAACCTTGTCCTCGGTGATCACTTCAGTGTCGGCACGGTCGACGGCACTGCCGCCGACGCCGTCATGACGCGTTACCCGGTCGCATATCCCGGCGTTCACGTCGACGGCATCGAGAAGTGGCTCTATCCCCTACCGATGCCGGGGGCCTGACGATGCCCAAGTCCGCACGCCAGGCGCAGATCGAGAAGGCAGCCCTCTACCCGGTCGACTGGGTGGAAGAGCGCTCGGGTCTCGTCGGCTACACGAAGTGGTTCCTGTTCCGGAACGTCCCACGCGACATCAACTGGATGCAGACGCTCGGCGCTGCAACCCTCACGGCATTCCTCGTCCAGGCAACGACGGGTGTCTTCCTCGCGATGTACTACAAGCCGGATCCCGACAGCGCCTACGCGTCGATCGAGAACATCACGAACGAGGTGGCGCTCGGATGGCTCGTCCGCGGCATGCACAAGTGGGGCGCGAGCCTCTTCATCATCCTGATGTTCCTCCACATGGCCCGTACGTTCCTGTTCGGGGCCTACAAGTACCCACGCGAGATCAACAGGATCACGGGTGTCCTCCTCCTCGTTATGGGCATGGCGGAGGGCTTTACCGGGTATCTCCTGCCCTGGGACCAGACGGCCTACTGGGCGACGGTGGTGGGGATCAACATCAATGCCACGGCGCCTATCGCGGGGCCGTTCATAGCGCAGTTCCTCCAGGGTGGGGCCCAGATCGGCCCCGACACGCTGGCGAAGTTCTACTCGCTCCATATGCTCGTGATCCCCGGCGGGATCATGGCGCTGATCGGGCTCCACATGTACCTCGTCATCCGCCTCGGCGTCACGTCGCCGCCGTGGTCGTCAACGGCCGCCGGCCGACCCCGCGGCGAGGCCGAGCCGAAGGGCTACGGCGACTACCGCGAAGGGCTCATCCGTGAGCACAAAGAGGAAAAGGACGAGGCGAGCTGATCATGGCGAGCAAGAAGGCTCAGGAAGATCGCGACGCGTTCAAGCGGTACAAGGAAGACGTCAAGAAGGAAGGGAAGCCGTTCTTCCCCTACGCGATCTTCCACGACACCGTCATGTCGCTCGTCGTCGTTGCGGTGATCATCGGCCTTGCGGTGATCTGGCACTCGACCGCCGATGGAACAGAACCGGGCGCGCTCGGGCCGCTCTACGAGGAAGAGGCCGACCCCGCCACGACGAACTTCATTCCGCGACCGGACTGGTTCTTCTACTTCCTCTTCTACCTCCTGCGCATCTTCAAGTGGCCCGAGACGGTCGTTCTCGGCACTGTCGGCATCCCGACGCTGCTGCTGATCCTGTTGATCATGCTCCCGTTCTACGATCGTCGTCCCGAGCGCGTGATCCTGCGCCGCCCGGTCGCCTTCGTCGCGGCAATCCTCGTTGTCATCTCGATGGGGGTGCTGACCTGGAAGGGCGCGACCGCCAAGGAGGGCTCGGAGGCCGTGGGCGAGGTTCCGACCTGGGCCAAGGAGCAGGGATTCGCGGATAACCCCGTTGCCGTCGAGGGCGCGACGCTCTTCGCCGAATCGGGCTGCCTCAACTGCCACGTCTACCTCGGCGCGGGCGGTCAGAACCTCGGGGCTCCCGAGCTGACCGAGGAAGGCCTGAAGGGTCGTGGCATCCAGTGGCAGGTCGACCACCTCGAGAATCCGAGCAGCAAGGTCCCGGGCTCGCCGATGCCGGCGTTCGCCGACCTCGGCAAGGAGAACCTCCTCAAGATCGCAACTTTCCTCGAGGCCTCGAAGGGCCCGCAGGAGTAGCGCGCGACGCCAGGCAGTGCGCCCCAAGCGCGCGACGCCAGGCTTCGGCCTGGTGTCAACCGACCCCTGACCAACGCCGGTTCCACCCGTGCGACGCCACGCACGGCCTGGCGTCTACCCTTCGTCTCGATGCGCGTCTTCCTCGGAGTTACCGGTGCCTCGGGTGCGCCCTATGCGGCCCGGCTGCTGCAATCGCTCGCCGCTGCAGACTGCGAGATCGGCCTCGTCGCCTCGGCGGCCGGCATCGAGGTGATCGCGACCGAGCTCTATGGCGATGCCACGCTGCCACGCGACGAGGTGCTCGAGCGCTTCATCGGTAGTGCGGGCGACAAGGTGACGGTCTACGGGATCAACGACTACAAGAGCCCCTACGCGAGCGGCTCTGCGAAGGTCGATGCCTACGTCGTCTGCCCGTGCTCGATGAGCACTGTCGGCACCCTGGCCGCCGGGGCGATGGCCAACCTCATTCACCGCGCAGCGTCGGTGGCGCTCAAGGAGCGCCGGAAGCTCGTGCTCGTGCCCCGCGAGACACCGCTGTCGTCGATCCACCTCCGTGGCCTCGCAACCCTCCACGAAGCAGGCGCAGTGATCCTCCTCGCGGCGCCGGGCTTCTATCACGGCGCAAAGACCATCGATGACCTCGTCGACTTCGTGGTCGCCCGTGCCCTCGATCAGATCGGCATCGACAACACGCTCATTCCGAGGTGGGGCCAGGCATGACCCACGAGAGCGGCACCCTGCAGCCGGAAGGTGTCCGCACGATGTTCGACCGGATCGCACCCGTGTACGACGTGATGAATCGCGTCATGACGATCGGGCTCGACCGTCGCTGGCGTGGGATCACCGCTCAGGCCGTCGTGCAGCCGGGGTCGCGCGTCCTCGACGCCTGCTGTGGTACGGGCGATCTCGCAGTCGCGTGCGAGCGTGAGGGTGGCGTCGTCACCGGCCTCGACTTTTCCGGCGAGATGCTTGCCCGCGCCCGGATCAAATCCGACTCGATCGAGTGGATCGAGGGCGACATGCTCGCGCTCCCGTTCGCGGACTCGAGCTTCGATGTCATCACCGTAGGCTTCGGCGTTCGCAACGTTGCAGATCTTCGGTTCGGGTTTGTGGAGCTTCGCCGCGTCCTGCGCCCGGGGGGCCGACTGGCGATTCTCGAGATCACGCAGCCGCGCGGAACCCTGAAGCCGTTCTTCTCCCTCTGGTTCGACCGTATCGTGCCGCTGCTCGGGCGGGTGCTGCCGGGCGGCAAGGCGTACACATACCTCCCGGCCAGCGTCCGGCGTTTCCCCGGCGCCGAGGATCTCGCCGCTCTGATCGACGAGGCCGGATTCGAGGGAACGACGTTCAGGCTCTTCGGTGGCTCGATCGTCGCGCTCCACACGGCGACCGCGCGATGAGCACGACGCTCGAAGCGGTGCGGGCCGCTCCGGGTCTCTCCGACTATCTCGCGGACGTCGAGGAGCTTCTCGATCGATCCGTCGCCGGTCATCCGGGGCTCGTTGCCGAGGTTGGCGCGCAGGCCCTGACCGCCGGAGGTAAGCGGCTGCGACCGATGCTCACGTTCCTCTCGGCCCCGCCCGACCGGGAGCCGTCCGTCGCTGCGGGTGCGGCTGTGGAGCTCGTCCACATGGCGACGCTCGTTCACGACGACCTGATCGACGGAGCGAGGGTGCGCCGCGGCAAGGCAGCAGCCTGGTCGGCCTTCGGTGCCGACGTTGCACGAGCAACCGGTGACTATCTCTTTGCCCGCGCGTTCTCGGAGCTCACCGCCGACGGCGACCTCCAGGGAGTCGCCACTCTCGCGGAAGCATCGCTCGGGCTTGCGCGCGGTGAGGCGATGCAGCGACGGCAGCAGCACGATCCTGGCACCACGGTCGAGGAGTACCTCGAGCGATGTGCGCTCAAGACCGGAAAGCTCTTCGAGGCCGCCTGCCTCCTTGGTGGTGGCAGCGGCGACTACGGGCGACTACTCGGCATCTCGTTTCAGATCGTCGACGACATCCTCGACTGCGCGGGCGACTCGGTGGAGACCGGCAAGATCCCTGGTACCGATCTCCGGGACGGCACGCCGACGCTGCCTCTGCTGCTCGCCGCGCAGGAAGACGAGGTCGTGCGTGCCGCGATCGCAGGCGGCCCGCTCGAGGGTGTGCTCGTCCGTGTGGCCGCAACCGGTGCGCTCGGCCGGTCGAACGAGGTCGCGCTCGACTACGCACGGCGCGCGAGGGAGAGCCTTCGTGGCGCCCCTCGCCGGGCGGAGCTCGAAGCCCTCGCGCTCGCCGTGGTCGACCGCAGCGGCTAACCGGGGTGGGGTGGTGCACGGTCCACCGCGGGCAGCGCGCGGGGGGGGCGGG
>JANOFZ010000196.1:0-3161 GCA_031413935.1 Thermoleophilia bacterium
CGGCGCCGTCGAAGCAGTCGGGGCGAAGGTCTGGGATCTGGCGGCGATCCAGCCGATCGTCGAGGAGGCAGGCGGGCGCTTCAGTGATGCAGCGGGAGTGGCTCGCGTCGACGGGGGTACGGCAATCTCCTCGAACGGGCATCTGCACGACGAGCTGCTTCGGGCGGTGCGGGAGACGGGGTGAGGACGGGCACCCCGTTCGCCGCGAACGTCAGCTGATCGAGTCGCGGAAGGCGACGCCTTCGCCGCCGATTGCCGCAGACTCCTCGATCGGGAGGATCGGCGTCGCCGTGAAGTGCAGCCACGCCGTCCACGGAGCGGTCACCCGGGCGAGCGTCGCGGCGCTGTCGACCTCGATGATCGCAACGCCGCCGCTGCCGTCGGCGAAACCGTAGAACCCCTGGAAGTCCGCTCCCGCGGGCGGCTGCCACTGCGAGAACACTGTCAGGGAGCGCCGCTCGCCCTCCTCGGACGTGTCGGTGAACTGCCAGGTCAGGTGGAAGAGCATCCTTGCTCCTTCTGGTCGGGCCGCGACCCTATCAACCGGCTGCCGGCAGCGCTACCCGACGGCCCGCGCCGCAGCTTCGTAGATCGGGTCACGGCCGAACTGGTCGAGCTCACCCGAGAGCAGCTCGCTCGGGCTGAGCAGATCGCCTGCCGAACCGACGGGCGCTCCGTCGATCCAGATCGTGTTGACGGTGGGCGCGTCCCGGCGGGTCAGCGCGATCTCGCGCTTCAGTCTCGACCGTAGCCAGCCGGCGATCAGCTCGGCATCGGCACGCGGCCCCTCTATGCGAAGCTTCGCGATCGACGCAATGCCCGGCCAGAGATCCGCCAGCCGCCTCCGCCACGGCAGTGTGCGTGAGAAGGCAATGTCCGAAACGGCGACGCGATCGAACAGCGATGCAAGATCCGAGTAGGCGCTCGGGATGCCACGCCATTCCGACGAGTCGACCACGAGCCTGTCTGTCACGTCGAGGATCTCTTCGAGTGCGCGGCTCCCCCACTCCGGCTCCCCTCGCCAGCGGCAGAAGACCGGGAGATCCGAGACAAGTAATGGGGTGACGACCGAACCGGGGTGATCGGCCGCGTCACCGCGGAGCCTGATCTGGATGACCTCGGAGATCACCTCGTGTGCCATGCCCGGCAACTGGAACCCCTTCAGCTCGGCGTGGGCAACGATCTTCGCCTCATGACCGGGCTCCGGAATGAGGAAGATCGTCCGTGCCGGGTGACGCTCGGCCAACCCGGCCAGCGTGACCTTCGCTTTCGCATGCCACTCCGGCGGGCACCAGACGAGGTGCGTCATCGTGCTCGTGCGCAGCTCCGGCATCCCGTCGGCCTCCTCGAGCACGCGGAGCTTGCCCAGCTGACTCTCGATGTCGGCAACGACTCCCACTAGTGCCGGCGCCAGGAGCGAGCGTCACGATGGATCAGGTCATCCGCCGACCGTGGCCCCCAGGTGCCGCTCGCGTAGTTCGGGAAGTTCGGCCGATCGCGCGACCAGCCGCCGAGGATCGCATCGACGAGCTTCCACTGCTCCTCGACCTCGTCCTCGCGGGTGAAGAGCGTCGCGTCACCCAGCATCGCATCGAGGATCAGCCGCTCGTACGCCTCGGGCAGGCCCGTGCGGAAGGCGCCGCCGTAGAGGAAATCCATGTGCACGGTGCGGATCGTCATGCCCGCGCCCGGCACCTTGGCGCCGATCGCGAGCGAGACGCCCTCGTCGGGCTGGACGTGAATCAGGAGGACGTTGGGACGTAACCCATCCCCGGCGATCGCCTCGAACGGGGGGTGCGGCGCACGCTGGAACTGGATCGCGATCGTCGTTTCCCGGCGGCCGAGGCGCTTGCCGGCACGGACGTAGAACGGCGTGTCGGCCCAGCGCCAGTTGTCGACATAGAGCTTCGCCGCTATGAACGTCTCGGTCAATGAGCCAGGTGCGACACCGTCCTCCTCGCGGTACCCGGAAACCTCGACCCCCTCGACGAAACCGGCGCCGTACTGCCCACGAACGACCGATTTCGGCCCCGGCGTGTGCATCGACTTCAGCACCTTGACCTTCTCGTTGCGTACCGAGTCGGCGGTGAAGTCGATGGGGGGCTCCATCGCCGTGAGCGCGAGGAGCTGCAGGAGGTGGTTCTGGAAGATGTCGCGGATTACACCGGCCGACTCGTAGAAACCGGCGCGGCCCTCGATGCCCATCGACTCGGCGACCGTGATCTGCACGTGGTCGATGAACTGGCGATTCCAGATCGGCTCGAAGATGCCGTTCGCGAAGCGCAACGCCAGCATGTTCTGCACCGTCTCCTTGCCGAGGTAGTGGTCGATGCGGAAGATCTCGTCCTCGCGGAACCAGGTATGCAGCAACTCGTTCAGCGCGAGCGCAGAGGAGAGATCGCGGCCGAACGGCTTCTCGACGATGAGGCGTACCCAACCCTCCTTGTGGCGCCGCTTGCCGATCTCCGTGACGGTGATCGCAAAGGCCTGAGGCGGCACCGCGAGGTAGTAGAGGCGGTTGCCGGCGGTGCCGTGCTCCGCGTCGATCTCCTCCAGGATCTGACCGACGCGATCCTCGCCCTCGCCGTCGTCGAACTCGGTGCCGACGTAGCGCATGCCCCGCGAGAGCGCGTCCCACGCGTCCTGGCGGAACGGGTCACGCGCGTGCTGCTTGACCGCCTTCTTCATCGCAGCTGCAAACTGCGCCGACGTCTGCGGGGTGCGTGCGACGCCCACGACCGCGAAATTGTCGGGCAGGAGCTTGCGGTAGGCGAGCGCGTAGAGCGCGGGGAACAGCTTGCGCTTGGTCAGGTCGCCCGATGCGCCAAAGATGACGACAGCGCACGACTCCGGTCGCCGCCGCAGTTGCAGCCCTTCGAGGAGGGGATTTGCGTCGTCACTCACACGCACGCCGCCGTGAACGGACGCTGCGGTCGAGGCATGCGCCTCGCCCCTACGAGCCCAAACGGCTGCGACTGACGGGATGGATGCTCGGATCCGGCCCTTCCCGTAGGGGCGACGCGCATGCGTCGACCGATCGACAACGATCGCGGTTCAACCCGAATGCGAGACACCTCACTCACACGGATGCCAGCGAGCCGACCTTGGCCCGGATCCCGTCGAGGAGCTCGGCGAACGAGTCGGCGAACTTCTCGACCCCC
>JANOFZ010000197.1:0-4749 GCA_031413935.1 Thermoleophilia bacterium
ATCGGATCGTCGCCGCTGAGCAGGGCGTAGAGCGCCGACGTATCGATGAAGACACCTACGGAGTCGATGGTGCGTACGCCTCGCTCAGATATTCATCGTGCCCGACCGCGACGCTCGCCGTATCTCCCCGGTAGCGGCCGACTGCAGCGAGCGCACGCGCCCACGCGATCTGATCGTCGGGCTCGGTCGCCAGTTCCCGGTCGACCGCATCCCGCACGACTGCTGCTATCGACACGCGGCGCGCGTTCGCGCGGTCTCGCAACGCGGCTGCCTGCTCCTCCGACACCTGAATCTGCATTCGGATCATGGCATCATGATAGCACTTCAAGCCATCAAGAGCCAATCGGTCGACAGAACACTTGTTCGATTGAGATCGACGCGGTAAGCTGGCTCACATGCCGATCGAAGAGCTCGTCGTCCACGGTGCCAGGGAGCACAATCTCAAGGACGTCACCGTCCGACTCCCGCGCAACGCCCTCATTTGCATCACCGGCCTGTCCGGCTCGGGGAAGTCCTCGCTCGCCTTCGACACGATCTATGCCGAGGGGCAGCGCCGCTACGTCGAGTCGCTCTCGGCGTACGCGCGTCAGTTCCTGCAGATGATGGAGAAGCCCGACGTCGACTCGATCGACGGTCTCTCACCCGCGATCTCGATCGACCAGAAGACGACCTCTCGCAACCCGCGCTCGACGGTCGGCACCGTGACCGAGATCTACGACTACCTGCGGCTTCTCTACGCGCGGGTGGGGCGTCCCCACTGCCCTGTTTGCGGCCGCCCGATTGCGGGGCAGAGCCTCGATCAGATCGTCGAACAGATTCTCGCCCTTCCGGAGGGCACGCGCTTCACGGTCAACGCGCCGATCGTCCGTGACCGAAAGGGCGAGTTCCGCGACGTGCTCGAGGAGCTTCGCCGCGACGGGTTCACCCGCGTCAAGGTCGACGGAGAGCAGCGACTACTCGAGGAGGAAATCATCCTCGACAAGAAGTTCAAGCACACAATCGAGGTCGTCGTCGACCGACTCGTGCTCAAGCCCGATCTCCGGCAGCGCCTGACCCAGTCGGTCGAGACTGCCACCTCGCTTGCCGAGGGGCTCGTCGGCGTCGACGTCGTCGCTGGTGAGAGCTTCCTCTACTCGGAGAACTTCGCCTGTCCGGAGCACGGCGTCTCGCTTCCCGAGCTCGAACCGCGGATCTTCTCATTCAACGCTCCGCACGGCGCGTGTCCCCGGTGCACGGGCCTCGGTGCGCAGCTCGAGATCGATCCAGATATGCTCGTTCCCGACACGTCCATCTCCGTCGCCGACGGTGCACTCGTGCCGTGGTCGGTCGGCAGCTCGAGCTTCTATGAGGGCGTCATCCAGGCGATCGCCGATCGCTACGAGATCGATGTCGATCTCCCGTGGCGCGACCTCACCGATGAGCAGAGGAGCTGGTTTCTCTACGGCACGAACGGCGATCGCATCCTCGTTCAGTACAAGAATCGGATGGGTCGCAAGCGCCAGTACGCAATGGCGTTCGAGGGCATCCTTCGCAACCTCGAGCGGCGTTATCGCGAGACCGAGTCGACACAGCAGCGCGAGCGGATCGAGGAGTACATGACCTTCCGGCCCTGTCCGGACTGCAACGGCGCTCGCCTCAAGCCGGCCGTCCTCGCCGTCACCGTTGGTGGGCGATCGATCACGGAGTTCACGAGGCTCTCCGTCACCGCCGCGCTCCGCTTTCTCGACGACCTCGGCCTGACACCCACGGAGGAGCTGATCGGCCACAGGATCGTGAAGGAGATCCGCGAGCGGCTCACCTTCCTCTCCGACGTGGGCGTCGGCTACCTGCAGCTCGACCGTGCTGCGAAGACACTGTCCGGTGGTGAGGCGCAGAGGCTCCGACTTGCGACCCAGATCGGCTCTCAGCTCGTGGGCGTGCTCTACATCCTCGACGAGCCGTCGATCGGGCTCCACCAGCGCGACAACGACCGGCTGATCCAGACGCTCCAGCGCCTGAAGGCGCTCGGCAACACGGTGCTCGTCGTCGAGCACGACGAGCAGATGATGCGCGTTGCCGACTGGGTCGTAGACATGGGCCCCGGTGCCGGCGAGCACGGCGGCCACGTCGTTGCGGAGGGCACGGCGAAGCAGGTGATGCGCACGAAGGGCTCGGTCACGGGTGATTTTCTCTCGGGCCGCCGTACGATCGCGATCCCCCCCCGGCGCGAGGACGATCGTGGCGTCTTCACCGTTCGTGGAGCCGCCCAGCACAACCTGAAGGAGATCGACGTCGACTTCCCCGTCGGCAAGTTCGTCTGCGTCACGGGCGTCTCCGGCTCGGGCAAGTCGACGCTCGTGAACGAGATCGTCTACAAGGCGCTCGCGAACCAGCTCAACAAGGTGCGGGTGAAGCCGGGAGCGCACGACGACGTGGAGGGGATCGAGGTATTCGACAAGGTGATCGACATCGACCAGACGCCGATCGGCCGCACACCGCGCTCGAACCCGGCGACGTACACCGACCTGTTCACCCACGTTCGCGACCTCTACTCGCTCACGCCCGAGGCGAAGGTGCGCGGCTACAAGCCCGGCCGCTTCTCCTTCAACGTGCGCGGTGGCCGCTGCGAGACGTGCAAGGGCGATGGTCAGATCAAGATCGAGATGCACTTTCTCCCCGACGTCTACGTGCCGTGCGAGACCTGTCACGGCAAGCGCTACAACAAGGAGACGCTCGAGGTGCGCTTCAAGGGCAAGTCGATCTCGGATGTGCTCGAGATGTCGGTCGAGGAGGCGCTCGAGTTCTTCGCGCGGATCCCCAAGATTCGGCGCCGTCTCCAGACCCTTCATGACGTCGGGCTCGACTACATCCGACTCGGCCAGCCGGCGACGACGCTTTCGGGCGGCGAGGCGCAGCGGGTGAAGCTCGCGTCAGAGCTGTCGAAGGTCGCGACCGGCCGCACGCTCTACATCCTCGACGAGCCCACTACGGGCCTCCATTTCGCCGACATCGAGAAGCTACTCGAGGTGCTGCAGCGGCTCGTCGACACGGGCAACACGGTGCTCGTGATCGAGCACAACCTCGACGTGATCAAGCAGGCCGACTGGGTTGTCGACCTCGGCCCCGAGGGTGGGGAGGCGGGTGGCGAGCTGATCGCCGCCGGCACGCCGGAGGATGTTGCAGCGGTGGACGCCTCGTATACAGGGCAGTTCTTGCGCGGAGTGCTTGTGGAGCGTGAGACGGCGGTCGCTGCGGCGTAGGCTGCTCGGCATGACTGCAGTCCTCGTTCACGGCAATCCTGAAACACCGGCTATCTGGCGTCCGCTCCTGCGAGCCCTGCAGCGACCTGATGTCGTCACACCGCAACTCCCGGGGTTTGGTGTGCCCGCGCCGGCCGGGTGGCGTGCCACCAAGGAGGAGTACGTCGATTGGTTGATCGGTCTGCTGGAGGAGATTGGCGAGCCTGTCGATCTCGTCGGGCACGACTGGGGTGGCGGTTTTGTTGCGCGAGTCGCGTGCCTCCGCCCCGACCTGGTGCGATCGTGGGTCTGCGATGTCACCGGCGTCATCCACCCCGAGTACGTGTGGCACGACCTGGGCCAGATCTGGCAGACGCCAGGCGCCGGCGAGCAGTTCTTCACCGACAGCCTGGCTGCGCCGGTGCAGGATCGCGTGAACCAGTACGTCGCTATCGGCATGACCCGGGATGTAGCCGAGGCCGTGGTGGCTGCTGGCGATGCCGAGATGGGCCGGTGTGTCCTCGCGCTCTATCGTTCGGCTTCGCAGCCTGCGATGGTCGAATGGGGCAAGGACGCTGAGGCTGCCGCCGCGCGACCCGGCCTGGCGCTGATCAACACCGAAGACCCCTTCGTAGGCCCGCAAGCGCTCGGCGAAGAGATCGGGCGGCGCATGGGGGCCCAGGTGGAGATCATGGAGGGCATGGGCCACTGGTGGATGCTGCAGGATCCTGCCGGGAGTGCCGAGGTGCTCGAGCGATTCTGGGCCACTGTCTAATCCTCGAGGCTTGCGCGTCTTATTTCCAGGCGAACACGGGTTGCTCGAAGCCATCGACGCGCTCGTCGATTCGACCCTCGATCGCAACCCAGCGGAACTGGACGAGCATGGCTGCGGTAGGCGCGTAGATCAGATCGCCGCCCAGCGGAATCTCCACCACCGGCCGATCGCTCTCGGCGATCGCCGCGAAGCGAGGGGAGTCGGCCCGACACAGCTCGTGCAGCCCGATGCGATAGGCGTGCGCAACCTCGGCCGGGTCGGGAACGAGGTCGACGTCACCGCCGCCCCACACGACCACGGGCGTGATCACGTACCCGGAGCGCGTGACGTAGTCGTCGAGCAGGCCGAGGACAGAGTCTTCACCGAGGAGCAAACCGAGCTCCTCGTGGAGCTCACGGAGCGCCGCCTCGGGCGCCGTCTCGTCGCCGTCGCAGCGACCGCCCGGTAGCGCCCATTGTCCTGCGTGCGCGTTGAGCTCCGCGGCGCGACGACAGAGGAGGAACGCGGCTCCCCCTGCGACGCCTGACATGCGCCCGTCGAGTCCCGACACGTCGGACCGAACGTCGGCGAAATAGTCTGGCTCGACGGGAAAGGGATCGTGGCCGTCACGCTCAGCGTCACTGTCGACGACGACGATCGCAACGGCTGCATGGCGTCGTTCGTCGAGCGCATGCTCGCGTCGTCGGTGTCGTGCCAGGTTGCCGGCTAGCTGGTCGCGCAGTCTCGGTGTGAACGGGATCATTCCGGCGACCCGTG
>JANOFZ010000198.1:0-2838 GCA_031413935.1 Thermoleophilia bacterium
GAGATCGAGCAGATCCGTGGCGGGCTTCGTCAGCCGATCGACCTGCGCTCGCGTCGTCGCAAGGAGTTCGTCGCGAATGCATCCCACGAGCTCCGCACACCGCTTTTCTCTCTCGCCGGCTTTCTCGAGCTCCTGGCTGACGAGGATCTCGACGACGAGACGAGGCGAGAATTCCTTGCGACGACCCGAGCGCAGGTCGATCGGCTGACGAAGCTCGCCACGGATCTGCTCGATCTCTCGCGGATGGATGTGGGACGAATCCGGATCGAGCAGGAGGAGGTGGGCCTCGCCGAGGTCGTCAGGGTCGTGACAGAGGAGTTCGGCGCCCTTGCGGATGCGTCGGATCACACCCTGATCGCCGATGTCGACGACGATGCCTGGGCCTTCGCGGACGAGGAGCGAGTGCAGCAGATCGTGCGGGTCCTGACGGGCAACGCGCTATCGCACACCCCGGAGGGCACGACCGTCAGGCTTCGTGCCGAGCGGCGCGGCGCCCGGGTCGCGATCCTCGTCAAGGATGACGGTCCGGGGATTCCGCCGGAGCATCTCGGCCGGGTCTTTCAGCGCTTCTACCGGGTCGAGGGAGGTCAGGCGTCGGGCAGTGGCCTGGGTCTCGCAATTGCGCGGGAGCTCGCAGGACGGATGCACGGCACCGTGACCGTGGAGAGCCGGCCCGGCGACACGGTGTTCACGCTCGAACTGCCCGCCGACGCGTCGATCCCGGCCCACCCCGCCGCCTGACCCGGACGGTCGATCCGTTTCCACGTGGAAACGGAGCTCGTGTTTCCACGTGGAAACACGCGAGAGGCGAAAACGGGGAGGCAGCGAGCCTGAAGCCTCTGGCTACAGTGGGTCATGTGCAGCCGCGGGCCTTCGTTATCGCCGTTATCGCCGCGGTGCTCGGGGCGGCCGCCGCGCTCGCTCTCGGAGCATTGACCGGGATCACCGACCGCCAGACGTCCACCGTCGTCGTTGAACGCACGATCACCGAGGGCGTTGCAACTCCCATTGCGGTTCCGGCAAGCGGATCGGGCTTCAATCCCGCGGCGATCTACGCCAAACGTGCTCCGGGTGTCGTCACGATCTACGCCGACCTCGGCGTCGAGGGACAGTCGCAGGGCTCGGGATTCATCGTCGACGAGAAGGGCACGATCCTGACGAACGCTCATGTCGTCACAGACGTAGCGAAGGCGTCGGGCGGCGCTGTTACCGGTGCCGAGACGCTCTACGTCGAATTCAAGGACGGCGATCGGGTGCCATCGAGGATCATCGGCTGGGATCTGTTCAGTGATGTTGCAGCGATTCGGGTCGATCCCTCGCTCCATCCGGTCGATCCCGTGCCGCTGGGCACGTCGGCGACCGTTGTTGTCGGGACGCCGGTCGCTGCGATCGGGAGCCCGTTCAACGAGCAGAGCTCACTGTCGGTGGGCGTCGTCTCGGCAACCAACCGCACGATTGACTCATTGACGTCCGGGTACAGCATCTCCGACGCGATCCAGACCGACGCACCCATCAATCGGGGCAATTCGGGCGGCCCATTGTTCGATGCCCGGGGGCGCGTGATCGGAATCAACGCCCAGATCCGGTCGACGAGTGGCTCCGGCGAGGGTGTCGGATTCGCGATTCCGATCGACACGGCCCGGCGAGCGCTCGACCAGCTCGTACGCACGGGCCGTGTCTCGTACGCGTATGTCGGTGTCACGACCCAGGACGTGACGCCCCGACTGGCAAGGAAGTTCGGCTTTGCGGCCCCCCGCGGCGCCCTCGTGGCAAAGGTTCAGCCGGACACGCCGGCCTCCCGCGCCGGCCTCCGGGGCGGCGCGAGCGTCGAGGATGCTGACGGCGTTCAGGTGTCGGTTGGCGGCGACGTGATCATTCGAATCGGCACCACGTCGATTACGAGCGCCCAGGATGTGTCGCGCGCGGTCGCATTGCATCGCGCGGGCGAGAAGATTCCGTTCACGATCCTGCGGGACGGGAAAACGCGACGTATCGTCCAGGTGACCCTCGCCGAGCGCCCGGCCTAGTGCCTCGTCTCGCACCTACAGGGGTTCGAGCGGGACGCCCGTTTCGCGACTTGCAACGCGCTCGAGGATTGGGATGGAGTGCGCTCCGAGTACGATGCGACCATGACCGACCTCTCCCACGTCGCAGCCGACGGGACGATCCGGATGGTGGACGTCGGTGCGAAGCCACTCTCGCGACGTCGTGCGGTCGCCCGCGGCTCCGTGATCATGGCTCCCGAGACGGCCGGGCGTCTGGGAGATCTGCCGAAGGGCGACGCACTCACGACCGCCAGGCTGGCCGGGATCATGGCCGCGAAGCGCACGAGTGACCTGATCCCGCTCTGCCATCCCCTCCCCCTGACCGTCGTCGGCGTCGAGTTGGCCGTCGTGGAGGCGGGAGTCGAGATCACCGCGACCGCCGAGACGACCGCGCAGACAGGTGTCGAGATGGAGGCGCTGACCGCCGTTGCCGTCGCCGCGCTGACGGTCTACGACATGGCCAAGGCGATAGACAAGGCGATGACGATCTCGGGGATCACGCTGGTTGAAAAGACCAAGGAGACGGTGTGAAGGCCGCCGTGCTGACCGTCTCCGACGGCGTGCACCACGGCACACGCGAGGATCGGAGCGGCGACACGCTCACGGAGCTTCTGACGACGGATGGATTCGAGGTCGAGCGCCGTGTCGTGCCGGACGAGGCAGATGTGATCTCCGCGGCAATCGTCGAGCTTTCGGGCAGAAACAGCCTCGTCCTGACGACGGGCGGCACCGGGTTCACGCCGCGCGACGTCACCCCCGAGGCAACGCGCCCGGTTCTCGATCGCGAAGCACC
>JANOFZ010000199.1:0-2439 GCA_031413935.1 Thermoleophilia bacterium
GAGACGATCCGGTCGGCGTACGCCTCGCGCAGTTCCTCCGTCCAGGCTCCGTCCCCGACGTCGAGATCGCCCGCTGCATCACCCTTCACCTTTCCCGCCGGGAGCTCCTGCAGCTGCAGCCAGAGGATCGACTTGTCGGCCGGTGCCCGCGAGGGGTCGAGTGCAACCGGCTGGCCGCAGACGATCGTTGCCTCGGCAGGAAGGAGTCCGCGCTCCGCTTCGTTGACCGCGCGCGACACGCCATCGAGCCCCGGGGTGACATGCACGATCGGGCAGCGGCCGAGTCGCTCGCTGTCGGCGCCTGTCCACTGCGGCGGCTCGTCCAGGGCGAGGTGAATCTGCATCTCTGCACGGCCATAGCGGTATTGCGCCGCAGCGGCGGTCAGGGTTGGCGAGACATCCGTTTCACCGAGCAGCGAGCCATAGAGCTGGGTCGGGGTGACGCTCGCGACCACCGCTCGCGTCGACGCCACGACCTCTCCGTCCGCGAGTCGAACGCCGGTGGCGCGACCGTTCGCGACGAGGATGCGCCGGACGTCGGACTCGAGTCTGACCTCACCGTCCGCGTCGGTGACGATGCCCGCAAGAGCGTCTACCAGGCGCACGCCACCGCCCTCGGGAACGGGCATGCCCCCGAGCTGGAGCGCAGCACCGATGACCTGGGTCATGAATCCGGACGTCGCCTGATCGGGGCCGAGTCCCGTGTGGAGCACCCAGGGCGCGAGGACACCATGCGCAGCCTCCGACTCGAAGGTGCTCGTGACCCAGTCGCGGCAGCTGACGAGCGTGTTCCCGGAGAACTCGAGGAGACCGCGGCGTCCGAGTCGGCGCAACGCCTTGCGGCCGAGGGAGAGCCCGGAGGCAGACCAGAGCTCGGTCGAGAGGAGCCCGAACGCGAGGTCGGCATTGCCCATGAAGGCGTTGAACTGGTTCTCCCAGGCTTCTCCGTCGCCGGCCGCGTGGCGTCCGAACTCCGCCACGTTGCCCTCGAGTGAGCCCGTGATGAAGGCGGCGGAGCCATCGGGGAACGCCGTCCCGGTGGGCAGATCGGTGTTGAGGTAGGTGACGCCGCGACCATCGAGATCGTCCTTGAGCTCGGCGTACGCAGCCGAGCCCGTGAAGAGCGGATGCCAGGAAGCGAGCACCTCGTGCGTAAATCCGGGGAGCGTGAGATCGGTCGAGGTCCTGATGCAGCCGCCGGCGACGTCGTTGCGCTCGAGGACACACACGCTCCAGCCGTCGCGCGCGAGAAGAGCAGCGCCGACGAGCGAGTTGATCCCCGAGCCGACGAAAATAGCATCGAAGGAGGCCATCGCGGCGATGCTACAGAATCACCTCTTTCTTGACATGTCACTGCTCTGTGTGCGACCAATAGGGGATGCTCCTACGAGAAGTCGAGTACGCGCGTCCGGCCACCGTCGAGGAGGCGATCGCTCTCCTCTCCGAGCACGATGGGGCTCGTGCCCTCGCAGGGGGTCAGACGCTCGTCAACGTGATGAAGGCCCGGGCCGCCTCGCCCGATGTGCTCGTCGATCTCGCGGACCTCACCGAGCTCCGCACGATCTCGTTCTCCGCCGATCAGAGCGCGCTCGAGATCGGCGCCATGGTCACGAACACCATGATGATCTCCTCCTCCGAGGTCGAGGTGGCACGTCCGATCCTCGCCGAGGTCGCAGCAACGATTGCCGACGTCCAGATCCGCAATCGCGGCACCGTGGGCGGCAACGTCTGCGTCAACGATCCCACCAACCACTATCCGCCGCTCCTCGCAGCGCTCGGGGCGACGTTCACGATTCGCGGCGCTACCGGCGAGCGCGTCGTCTCGGCAGAGGACTTCTTCCTCGGTGTCTACATGACGGCTGTCTCGGAAGGCGAGCTCCTGACGACGATCTCAGTGCCAACGCGCAAGCCCGGCACGGGTGATGCCATGGCGGGCATCACCCTCGGAGCTCACGGCACATACCTCGCGAGCGCCGTCGCGACGGTCGGGGCAGATGGGGCGCGAATTGCGCTCGGTTGTGTTTCGTCCGTCCCTGTCCGCGCAACCGCGATGGAGGAGAAACTCGCGGACGGAGACTTCTCGGAGGCAGCCGTTCGGGCCGCCGCACAGGGTCTCGCCGCGGGTCTCGACCCGCCGTCCGATGTTCACGCGAGCGCGGAGTACCGCGGCCACCTCGCCGAGGTCTCGGCGATCCGCGCCGTCCTGCAAGCCGCCGAGAGAGCGAAGGGGTGAGCGTGTCCACGACCTCCACGACAAGAACGATCTCCGTCGAGATCAACGGGATGAGCTACGAGCGCGACGTTCCCGCATCGCTCCTGCTCGTGCACTTCCTCCGGGACGACCTCGACCTGACCGGAACGCACGTCGGGTGCGACACCGGCAGCTGCGGTGCCTGCACCGTGCAACTCGGTGGCGAGGCGATCAAGAGCTGTTGCATG
>JANOFZ010000200.1:0-2693 GCA_031413935.1 Thermoleophilia bacterium
CAGCGGCGAGCAGCGCCGCCGCAGCCACCACGAACGCGGCGGTCACCTCACGCGGCCTCTCTTCCGTCGCGACGATGCGGCCAAGTTGCTTGTACACAGCGCCGAGCCGGTCAGCGTCGGTGGCCTCGAACGTCGAGCCGCCCGTCGCCTCGGCAATCCGCGCGAGCGTCAGTCGATCGGGAGGAACGAGGACAGTGAGATCTATACCACCACGATTGATCGTCACCGTCCCCTGCTCTGTTCCGAGCGCGACCGTGTGGACGGGGAGTCCTGCCTGTCGCGCAAGGTCGGCGCCCTGCAGAGGGTCGAGGATCCCCCGGGTCTGAGCGCCGTCCGAAAGCAGGACGACGGCGCCCGCCTTCGTCGGCGAGCCGCTCGTTGCACCCGCCTCACCGGTCGAGAGCTGCGCGAGTTCGACGCCGCGCGCGATTGCATCGCCGATCGCCGTTCCGTATCCGGGTGCGAGCGACGCGATCGCATCCCTGACCTGCGCCCGGTCGGTCGTGGGAGAGGCGAGTACAACCGGGTCGTCGGAGAACGCGACGAGACCGACCTTGACCTGGGATGGGACACGATCGACAAACGATCGGATCGCCTTGCGCGCCGCCTCGAGTCGACTCGGCACCACGTCAACCGCGTTCATCGAGACGGAGACGTCGACCACGAGTACCACGGTCGAGCGATCGACGGGAACCGCGCGCGAGACCTTCGGACGCGCCACCGCGATACACAGGAGAACGAGCGTGCCGAGAAGGAAGGCGGAGACGACATGGCGCTTCCAGCTCGACCTGCCCGACACGGTGGCGAGTACGGTGAGGTTGGGGAAGGAGATCGCTCCGGTCGGCGGCCTCCGCGCAATCCACAGATACACGAGGATCGCCGCGACAGGGACGATGAGCGAGGCGAGAAGAAGGGGCGAGCCGAACGTCATCGTGCCCTCGCGCACAAGGCGCGCACCTGAACCTCTGCGCGCGCACCGGCCGCCGCTGTCGCAGTGATCCGCGCGACGACCGCTCCGTTGGCGACGGCGCGACTGACGCGAACGGCACCGAGCATCTCGCCGGAGGGTGCAAGCCTTTGCCGGAACGCCACCGCGTGCGTCGAGCCTATGAGCCGTGACCCGAACGGACAGACGACCCGGACGACGAGTGAACGGCTCCGAATGGGCCGCGTCACGACGACGCTGCGCACCGATTGCCCCGGCTTCAGCCCTGGAGCGCCTGCAGAAACGGACGTGAGTGCGCGCCCCCCACCGCCGCGGGTCGGGATGCAACCGATGAACGGCTGGAAGCTCGACGGCTCCGCCCCTGGAAGGGTTCGCGTGGCCTCGAAGACGACGCCGCGCCGGGTCGTCACTCCAGGGCCAACGGGACTCCCCGATTCGCCGCGGAAGGTGACGTCGACGTCGCGCGTCGCCACCCGGGCGTCCGTCCCGGCGACGATGTACCCGGCCAGAGGACAGGCGAGCTCGTACTCGACGCCCGCGGGCGGGACGACGACCCACGGGCCCGCAACAGGAAGGCAGACTCTGAGACCCTTGCACTCGTCGGCGGCGGCGGCCGACTGCACCGCAATGCCCGCCAGGGCGGTGACCAGGACGACTGCCAGCGGCGCAAAGGTGAGGCGGGCTCTCACAACGGTCTTCTTGTCCACGCGACGGAGAGCCCCGACGCGATCACGAGCAGGACAGCCCCGACGCCGGCGAACGCCGCCGTGACCTCCCGCTCCTCGCGCTTCTTACCCAGACGACCGCCGAGGTCGCGATAGATCTCCTCGAGGCGCTCGGCTGTGGGAGCCGCGGTAAAACGACCACCGGTGATGCGGGCGACCTCCTGCAGGGTGCGGGTGTCGGGTGCGACGGTGACGCGTTCCTTGAGACCGTTCTTCAAGGGCACCTCGACAACCGCCTCACGCGTGCCGAGTGCGACCGTATTGACCGGCACCCCAAGCTTCTTCGCCTGCTCGGCTGCAGCGGTAGGCGTCCTCGATCCGGAGGTCTGCTCGCCATCCGACAACAACACCACGGTTGCCGGTGGAGCATCAGCCGGCAGCGGTTCGAGGGGATTGAGCCCCGCTCGCGCAGCGGCAACCGAGCGATCGATGGCATCGCCAAGTGCCGTCCCCGAGCCGAGTCGGATCTGGTCGAGCGCGGCGCGCGCGGCGTCACGATCCGTCGTCGGAGAAAGCGCGACCGATGCGGACGTCGAGAAGGTGACGATCCCAACCGCAAAGTCGCGCGGAGCAACGTCCAGGAACGCGCGGGCCGAGGTGAGTGCGGCCGCAAGGCGAGACGGCCTGACGTCGGTGGCGGACATCGAACGAGACGTGTCGAGCGCGAGCACGACGGTTGCGGCGCGGTCGGACACGGAGAGCGTCGCGCGAGGCCGCGCGACACCGACGATCAACGTCGTGAGCGCGGCAATGGCCAGGACGAAGGGGAGTAGCCGTCTGATCCGTCGGAGTGGCGGAAGGGACGACGCGAGCAGAGACGGCGTCCCGAACGCCGCGGCCTGGGATCGCCTGCGTCGCTCGCCCAACGCAAGCATCACGATCAGAAAGGGAACGACCAGAAGCCCGAGCAGGGCGAGGGGTGTCTCGAAGCTCATCGTCGCCCGCCTCCGAGGTGGGTCGCAAGATCGCGAAGCCAGTCGCCCTCGGTCGAGAGCACGACGTGAGACGCCCGTGCCGTAGCG
>JANOFZ010000201.1:0-3098 GCA_031413935.1 Thermoleophilia bacterium
CCAAGACGGTGCCTGCCAGGGCGGCCTGTAGCCACGTGCGGCGGCTCGACGAAGGTGGGGTGGGGTTGCGTAACATCTGACGTCTCCGATACGGACTTTAGGGGTGAGGTGCGGCGGTCGACCGCAAAGGTGCAGCTCCCGTGCCAATCGAGGGCGAGGCGGGCGCGGGGGTCGAGCCGTCGGCGCGCGTGGGGTAAAACGGGCTGTTGGTCACATTGAAGGTGCCCGTGACCTTGGCAAGCTCGGCGAGTGCCACATTGTGGCGATAACGCGCGTCGAAGGCGGCCATGCGTAACTGAACGTAACTCTGTGCGGCCTCGGTTACGTTGCGAGCCGAGCCGGTACGCGATCAGGTCGTCGACGATGCCGCCGCTGTCGTTCGTCAGCAGCGTGTATTGGGCCTCGCCGTCCGCGAGTCGCGAGAGATCGTTCGAGAGCAGGCTCTGGAGCAACTCGGTCTGCCTCGGGCCTTCGACGTGGAACTGTCCCATGTGCGAAACGTCGAAGACTCCACGTTCGCGGCGGACGGCAAGGTGCTCGGGGATCACGCCGTCGTACTGGACGGGCATCTCCCAGCCGGCGAAGGGAACCATGCGGGCACCGAGCGCGACGTGGCGGTCGTGCAAGGGCGTCTGCTTTAGACCGGCAACGCTCACGGCCCGACTCTAGCTTCTTCCCCCGCGCGAGCGCTTGCGGTAGGTCGTGAGCGCACCACGGGGGAAGAAGCGAGATAGGTCTGGCGGCGTGACTCCTTCTCCCTCTCGTCCGCACTTGGGTAGGACGACGCCACGAATGCCCCATCTAGAACTTCCTTTCCCCCTGTGGTACGGACGGGTCATGCAACAACCGTCGTCCAGGGGAAAGGAAGTTTTCAGTCTTCGCGCAGGAAGCTCGGGATCTCGATCTCGGAATCGGAGCTCGTCTGCTTCTCGAACCGGCGCTCCGACGCGGACGGGGCAATCGTCCCCGGCGCCTCGACCCGACGGCGGCGGGGCCGGCCGCCGAACCCGGTCGCAATCACCGTCACCCGCACCTCGTCACCCATAGACTCGTCGATCACGGCACCGAAGATCACGTTCGCGTTCGGATCGGCGTGGCCGGTAACGACCTCCGCCGCCTCGTTGACCTCGAAGAGGCCGACGTTCGAGCTGCCCGTGATGTTGAGCAGCACTCCGGTGGCTCCGTCGAGCGTTGTCTCGAGAAGCGGTGACGACACGGCTGCGTTCGCTGCATCGGCCGCGCGCGTGTCACCGGACGCAGTGCCGATGCCCATGAGCGCCGAACCCGCATCGCGCATGATCGTGCGCACGTCCGCGAAGTCGAGGTTCACGAGACCGGGGACAGTGATCAGGTCGGTGATGCCCTGCACGCCCTGGCGGAGGATATCGTCCGCGATCCGGAACGCCTCCGTCACGGGCGTCTTCTTGTCGACGACCTGGAGCAGCCGGTCGTTCTCGATCACGATCAGCGTGTCGACGCGATCGCGAAGGCTCTGGATTCCGATCTCGGCCTGTTCGGCGCGGCGCCTACCCTCGAACCCGAACGGCCGCGTCACGACGCCGACGGTGAGCGCTTCCAGTTCGCGCCCGAGCTCGGCGACGACCGGCGCCGCGCCCGTTCCTGTGCCTCCGCCCTCGCCGGCGGTGACGAAGATCATGTCGGCGCCCTTGAGCGCCTCCTTCAGCTCGTCGCGGGTTTCCTGCGCGGCGGCGAGGCCGACAGCCGGATCAGCGCCGGCACCGAGGCCGCGGGTCGCCTTTGAGCCGATATGGATCTTCACGTCGGCGTCCGTCATCAGGAGCGCCTGGGCGTCCGTGTTGACGGCAATGAACTCGACCCCACTGAGGCCCGACTCGACCATGCGATTGACCGCGTTCGTGCCGCCGCCACCAACGCCGACGACCTTGATAACTGCGAGGTAGTTCCCACCTTGTGTGCTCATGAATGTCTCACCTCAACCTGCCTGGACGTCAAGCTCTGATCGAGCTATGGAGTATGTCAGTACTGGCTTTCGGAACCAGGGTACGGACTCCTTGTCGGCATTGTCAACGGAAACCTCAAGGTTGGGTCGAGGTCGTACCCTCAGGCTCTACCTGAGAGTTGAGAGTTCCGGATACCGGTCGCGCCGGCACCGCGACGTCCAGATAGGTCGAATCGGACGTGAGCAGCGGGATCACGCGGGCTGCAACGGCGAGCTTCAGCGCCACGTCGACCGGGTCACCCAGGCGAAGCTCGAGTCCTGATCGAAGCCGGAGCGTGAGAGACGTGGGTGCCGCTGTGACCGAGCTGACGCGGCCCGGGAACCCTGACCCGACGAGCGGTGCGACCGCGGCCACGGCAGCGAAGAGATCACCCTCTGCCCGCGCGCCGACCTGCAGCTGGACGTCACGTTTGATCCAGATTCGGGCCAGCGCGGGTCGATCGCGACGCTCGACCGTTGCCATGACACGGCCGCTCTCGGCGACGAGGTACGAGCTCGCCCCTTGCCGCACAATGGCGACGGCACGCTCGGGAACGACGACGACCCTGAGCGTGTGCGGGAACGCTCGGTCGAACCGAACCCCTGCGACAGTCGGGAGCGCGAGGACAGTCTGCTGCGCGGCGTCGGTGTCGAACTTGAGCAGGCTTGTTCCCTCGGTCGTGCGGAGCGACCGCTTCACCTGGGAGCTCACTCCCGTGGTCGCGCCCGCAACCTCGATCGCCTTAACGGAGAACACAGGGGTCTCGCGCGCCACGAACCACGCGAGCGCGGCGCCGACGACGATGAGAAGAGCGGTCGCAAGAGAACGGCCCGTCGGGAGGAAACGAACCAGGTCGACACGATCCGGGTTGAACCGACGGGGCGCGGGAGCGGCAACAACTCGAGGGCGCGCACGTGTGCGCGAAGAACGCTGGTCTGGTCCCCCGTCGGCCACGGCACCGTTTTCGCCGCGCGAGGGCAGGCTCCTACGTTGGCGCACCACGAGAACCCGTAGGGGCTAGTGCGGCCTCTCATAACGTTTGACAGTAAACAGCATCGTCATGAGAGGCCGCACTACTGAGTTGAATTGGTAGTGCGGTGTCTCGCAGCGATCATGTTCTCGGTCTAACGTTGCGAG
>JANOFZ010000202.1:0-2059 GCA_031413935.1 Thermoleophilia bacterium
GTTCGTCCAGCTCTCGCCGACGCTCAGGGCACTCTGGACGCTCGTTCACGACGGCGCGATCGGTCAGGTCCATACCGCGCGAGGCCTCTACGGGAACGCGGGCGCGCACTGGGCGACCTGGTATCACGCGAGCGGCGGTGGGCCGCTGCCTGAGCTCGGGATCTACAACCTGAAGAGCCTGACCGCCCTTCTCGGCCCGGGAGTCGAAGTGCTCGCAGCTGAAGCCCGAGCGGTCGATCGGCGAGTCGTAGACGGCGTCGAGTTGGTCAACCCCGATCCGGACGTCGTCCACCTCATCGTGCGGCACCGCGCTGGGGCCCTCTCGGTCATCACGGCGAGCCAGGCGATCCAGCACTATCAGCGACCGGCACTCGAGCTATACGGCACCGAAGGCACAGCCAATCTGCGCGGGGACGACTGGGATCCGCGCGGATTCGACGTCTGGCGGAACAGCGAGGGATGCTGGCAGGGATTCGACCCGATCGAGCCAACCTGGTCGTGGGCCGACGGCCTCCGTGAGCTCGTGCTGGCGCTCCGTGAAGGACGAGCACCTCTCGCGTCCACGGATCACGATCTCCATCTTCTCGACGTGCTAGCAGCGGCCCGACGGTCGGCGATCGAGAAGACCGCCGTCAGCGTCGAATCCAGCTTCGATCTGGATCTCCGACAGGATTCTCCGACGGGGGTCGCGCACCTGCACGACCACACGCGTCCCGCAGACGAGCAATAGCGCCGTGCGTCGCGGGGCCGGCGGAGCTCCTCGCGGCGTGCTCGTGCTCGCCTCCGCCGTCGCGTTCATCGAGGCACTGCTCTTCACGTCGATGGCACCGCTGCTCCCTCACTACGAGGAGGCGCTCGACCTGTCAGAGAGCGCCGCCGGAGTCTTCGTCGCTTCCTACGCGATCGGGGCGTTCTCCGCAGCCTTCCCGAGCATGGCAGTAGCGCGGCGGGCCGGGGTCAAGGTGACGGTGACAGCGGGGTTTGTGGTGCTCGCGTCCGCCACCTTTGCGCTTGCGATGTCGGACTCGCTCCCCGGCGTCGTCGGGGCGCGCTTCGCACAAGGCGCCGGCAGCGCGCTCGCACTCACGGGTGCCATCGCCTGGCTCACCGGGGCTACAGACACGTCACAGCGAGCCGCAGCTATCGGGCTCGCGTTCTCAGCCGCGTTCATCGGGGCGCTGCTCGGGCCGATTGTCGGTGCCGCTGCGGCCTCTGCCGGCATCACCCTCGTGTTCACAGCGGTCGCAATTTCCACAGTGGGGCTTGGGGCCGCGACGCTCACACTCCAGACTCCGTCGAGGGTGAGGGTCGACAAGACCCCTCCATTGCTCCAGCTCTTCCATGATCCGGCCGCTCTCGTCGGGATCTGGCTGATCCTCGTGGCGGGGATCCACCTCGGGGTGATCGGCGTTCTGGTTCCTCTGCAGTTCGACCTCCTCGGCCTGAGCGCCGCCCAGATTGGGGCCGTCTTCGCGACGGCAGCGGTGATCCAGGCGATCGCGAGCCCGCTGTTCGGGCGACTCGCCGATGTCCGCGGGCGAGAGTTCCCGATCCGGATCGCGCTATGGACCTCGACCGTTGCCTTCGTGCTGCTGACGTTCGACGGTCGTGTCTTGCTCTACGCCGCCGTGGCGCTCGTTTGCATCGTGTCGCTCGGAATGATCTGGACTCCGTCGATGGCGTTGCTCGCAGATGCCGCCGAGCGCCGGGGATTCGACCAATCGACGGCGGCCGGGATGATGAACGTCGCCTGGGCACCGGGATTCGCCGTTGGTGGCATCGTTGCCGGCGTGCTCGCGGAGACATTCGGGGATGCGGTGCCGTACGTCCTCATGAGCGCTATCTGCGTCGGGTCACTCGTGCTGCTTGGCCGACACCGAAGCGGGTAGTTCGCTAGTGCGGCGTCTCATAACGTTTAACAGGAAAACAGCATCGTTATGAGACGCCGCACTACTGAATCAACATGGTAGTGCGGGGTGTGGCCACAAAAAATTTAGGTGGTAAGGTGGGGGGAACCCCACAATGCGAGCGCGCGGAGCGCGGCGGGCACCCAGCCCCC
>JANOFZ010000203.1:0-12123 GCA_031413935.1 Thermoleophilia bacterium
GCCTGCTCGAAGCGCTTCTGCCAGTACGGCTCGCGAGCGATGAACACCGGCATGCAGTTGACCATCGCGACGCCGGCCTCGAGGATCTGCTCGGCGTACCATTTCGCAGCGGCCTCCGAGCCGACGGGAAGGTAGTTGACGACGACGTCGGTTCCCGTCTCCTTGAGGATCTTGACGATGTCGGCGGTCTCGCCCGGCGCCTTCTCGACGACTTCCGAGAGGTACTTGCCGATGCCGTCGTGCGTCATGCCGCGCGACACGGTGATGCCCGTCTTCGGTACCTCGGAGAACTTGATCGTGTCGTTCGGGTGCGCCCAGATCGCATCGGCGAGATCGACACCGACCTTGCCCTTGACGACGTCGAACGCCGCCGTGAACTCGATGTCGGAGATGTGGTAGCCACCGAGGTCGACGTGCATGAGCCCCGGCACGAAGGCGTCCCGGTCGGCGTCCTTGTAGTACTCGACGCCCTGGAGGAGGGAGTTGGCGCAGTTGCCGACGCCGATGATGGCGACGCGCACCTTGTCCTTGGAGCGGGCCTTGCCATTTGCAGAGCCGTTGGTAGCGGCCATGGGTGTGTCCTTTCCGCGGCCGCCCCCGAATGGGACGGACCTGCTGCGGTTCGATTGAAACGGAACGCCGAGCTCATCCGAGAGCGCGGCGAGGATGACATCGTTCGTGTTCGAGCCGATGCGGAACGCCTCGGCCTGGATCACATCTTTGAGCTCTTCGGGCATGCGGAGGAGCACGACGGGGCTCGAGCCCGGCAGCGGGCTCCGGCGATTCGTCGGTGCGTAGTCGACGCCGAACGTCTCGGCGAGAATGCCGACGGCGACGTCATTGAGACTGGCGCCCCTGCGCGCGGTCTCGCGGACGAGCGCCTCCTTGAGTGAAGAAGGCGCTCGGACGAGGACGCCCTTCCGTGCGGCTGAAGTGCTAGCAGTCAAAGTGCTAGCAGTATAGCGTATTACGGAACCGCAAGAGAAGAGCGTCTGGCGATCCTCCGCGCGCCGTGTTTGCTGATTGTGCGCGCACCCGCGCTACGAAGCAGCGATCTCGCGCAGCTGGCGCCGCACGAAGAGGATGCGCTGGATCACTGTGATCCACGCCATCGCCGCAAGGATGTAGATCGGCCACTGGAGCCAACCCCACGGGGCGAGTGCGAGGCCGATCGAGATCAGGACGACGCGCTCGACGCGCGAGCCGAAGCCGACGTCGCCGCGCAGGCCGAGCGCCTCCGCCTTTGCGCGCGTATAGGAGACGAGGAACGATCCGATCACGGCGGCAAACGCTGCGACGAGGGCGATGTCGTTGCCCTCACGCGCGAACACGAGGCCGATCGCCGCGAGCATCGCCGCTTCGCCGAGGCGGTCGAAGGTCGAGTCGAGGAAGGCGCCGAACACCGTCCCCTTGCTCGCTGCCCGGGCAAGGGCTCCGTCGAGAATGTCCGCCACCGACCCGACGATGAACAGGATCCCGCCGACCCAGAAGTAGAGCTTCGGATTGCGCTCCTCGAAACCGACGAGGACTGCGCCTGCGAGGCAGAGCGAGACGCCGACCATCGTCAGCATGTCGGGCGTCAGTTTCGTCTTCGCCACACCCTTCATCGACCGCTGCAAAATCTGCCGTGCGGCCTGGGTGTACTCCTGCTTGACCCGATCGAGCTCGCTGACGCGAGGATCGTCGCCGTTTCCCTTGGTCACGAAGTCGTTGCCGGCTTCCAGCGCGAGAACCACGCGCGCCGAAACAGCACGAGACCGGTCGCAACGGCGAGCGCGACACCCGCGAAGACGTCGAGCCAGTAGTGGTTGCCGGTGGCCATGACCGAGAACCAGACCCAGGCGGGCCAGAGCAGCCAGAGCACACGCACCACGAGGTTGCGGCACACGCCGAACATGACGACCCCGACGATGAAGGCATCCATCGAATGAAGGCTCGGCATCGCGGCATAGGGGTTCGCCGTGAGAGCGACGAGTCCGGACTCGTGGTTGAGGCTCGAGTGCTGCGCCAGCGTGTCGACGAAGCCCCACTCGGGGAACAACCGAGGTGGCGCCGTCGGAACGAGCACGTAACAGACGAGGCCGACGAGATTCGCACCGATCAGCCAGTTCCGGAATCCGGCGAACTCCTCATGATGCTTGAAGTACACCCAGATGAGCGTGAGGCCGACGACGGCGAACTGCGAGAGCCAGTACGTGTAGGTCGTCGCAGTGATCAGGAGCGATGACGAATCGACGAGACGCTGCAGCGCGGGCTCGAAGAGCGTCCCCGACCAGTTCTCGATCCGGATCACGTGGATGCCGTTCCAGAACGCGGCGCCGACGTCGCGGTCGGCGAACCCGCGCGCCAGCTGGTAGACGACGTAGAACCCGAGCCAGAACCCGATCTGCGCCAAGAAATGCAGCCAGCCACGCGGCAACCGGCGGCTGACCGTCTGGGTGTAGCTGGTCATCACCGAGATTCTAACCGCCGGGGCCGACTACTTCGCTGCGCGACCCGTCTGGTAGTCGACGAGCGCGCGGACGTACTGCGACCGCTCGAATGCCCGCGGGTTCCCGCACGTCTCCTGGCTCATGCTCCCCTTCAACTGCTCGACCGAGCTGTAGTCATGTTCTGTCATCCAGGCGCTGAGACCTGCCGTCAACTCGGTCAGAAGGCCCGGTCCGTGGCGGAGAAGCGCTGAAGCGAGCATGACCGCGTCCGCACCTGCGAGGAGAAGCTTCACCACGTCCTCGCTCCGTTGGACGCCACTCGTGGCGGCGAGGCTGGCAGGTGTCCGGCCGCGGAGAATCGCGATCCAGCGCAGCGGCAGTTGCATCTCCTCGTTACTCGAGAGATGGAGCTCGGGCTTCACCGTCATCGTCTCGAGATCGATGTCCGGCTGCAGGAATCGATTGAAGAGAACGAGCCCGGCGGCACCCGCGTCGGCGAGGCGTGCGGCGGTGTTCGCGAACGCCGAGTAGTACGGGCCGACCTTGACCGCCAGTGGCACGGTGAGTGCACCGTGGACTCGACTGACGAGGCGAAGCGTTCGATCCTCGACGCTCGCCGCGGAGGCGTACGGATCGGTCTCAACGGCGTAGACGTTGAGCTCGATCGCATCGGCGCCTGCCTGTTGCAGGAGCTCGGCATACCGAACCCACCCCCCGGGGGTGACGCCGTTGATCGAGGCGATCACGGGGATCGAGAGCGCCTCCTTTGCGGCGATGACGTGCTGGACGTAGGAATCGGGTCCCGTGTTGTAGTCGTCCATCTCCGGGAAGTACGTGAGCGCTTCGCCGTAGCTCTGTGCGCCACGTTCGAGCACGAGATCGACCATCGTCTCGTCGTGCTCGATCTGCTCCTCGAACAGCGACGGCAGCACGACCGCCGCCGCACCCGCCTCCTCGAGCGCCCGCAGTGAGTCGAGGTTGCCGGTCAAGGGCGACGCGGAGGCGACGAGCGGGCTCCTGAGCTCGAGCCCGAGGTAGGTGCTGCGCAGATCAGGCGTCATCGTTGCTCTCCTTCGTGGGTGGGTCGTCGGGTTCGTGCTCGATCTCGGCGAGCTGCTCGTAGACGAGCCGGCGCTCGTCGACATCGTGCTGCGCCAGCGCTCCGAGGCGTTCCGCCTCCTCCGGCCGCGAGCGGCGCAGCATCGAGAAGCGCGCCTCGTTGGCCGTGAACTCCGTCAACGGCAGCTTGGCGCGCCGCGAATCGAGCTGGAACGGATGCTCTCCTGGGCCTGCTCGCCGCGGATCGTACCGCCACAGCGGCCAGTAGCCCGTGTCGACAGCGAGCTTCTGCTGACGCATGCCCTTCTCCATCTCGATGCCGTGCGCGATGCAATGGCTGTATGCGATCACGAGCGACGGACCGCTCCACGCATCGGCCTCCGCGAGAGCCTTGACTGTCTGCGGATTGTCGGCACCGAGCGCAATGTGAGCGACGTACACGTTGCCGTAGGAGGTCGCAAGGAGACCGAGATCCTTCTTCCCGCTCTGCTTGCCGCCGGCGGCAAACTTCGCGACCGCCCCGCGCGGCGTGGACTTCGACGCCTGGCCGCCCGTGTTCGAGTAGACCTCGGTATCGAGCACGAGAACGTTGACGTTACGCCCCGATGCGAGGACGTGGTCGAGCCCGCCGAATCCGATGTCGTACGCCCAGCCGTCCCCGCCGACGATCCAGACGCTCTTGCGGACGAGCGCGCCCACGAGCGCGGCAAGCCGGTGCGCCTCGGGCCGGTCATCCGTTGCGAGGCGCTCGAGCAGTTGTGCAACGAGACGTCGTTGCTCGGCCACACCCGCCTCGCTCTGTGGGTCGGCAGCAGTGAGAGCAGCGGCGAGATCGGGTGCGAGCTCCGCCACGAGCGCGCGCGCCTGGAGCTCCTGCGCGTCGAGTGCGAGGCGCATGCCGAGGCCGAACTCGGCGTTGTCCTCGAAGAGGGAGTTCGCCCAGGCCGGGCCGTGCCCGTCGCGGTTCGCGCTCCAGGGCGTCGTCGGCAGGTTGCCGCCGTAGATCGACGAGCAGCCGGTGGCGTTCGCGACCATCATCCTGTCCCCGAAGAGCTGGGTGAGCACCTTGAGGTACGGCGTCTCGCCGCAGCCTTCGCAGGCGCCCGAGAACTCGAACAGCGGCTCCAGCATCTGCGATCCCTTGACCGTCGCCGGGTCGACGAGCGTCCTGTCGATCTCGGGAATCGAGAGGAAGAAGTCGAACCGCTCGCGCTCGACCTCGAGGTGATCGAGCTTGGACTCGAGGTTGATCGAGCGATGACCGACGGCCTCCTTGGCGTGCGCCGGGCACGTGTCGACACAGATCCCGCAGCCCGTGCAGTCGTCGGGAGCGACCTGGATCGTCATCTTCATCCCGGGAAGATGCTTGTCGCGCCAGTCCTTCGTCGGGAAGCCCACGGGCGCGCCTTCGAGCTGCTCGGCAGGAAAGACCTTCATCCGGATCGCGGCGTGCGGGCAGACGATCGCGCACTTGGCGCAGTCGATGCAGATGGATGGATCCCAGATCGGGATCTCATCCGCGATCGAGCGTTTCTCGTAGCGTGAGGTTCCGACCGGAAACGTGCCGTCGACCGGAAGTGCGCTCACGGGCAGGGTCTCGCCCCGCCCGGCGAGCATGGCCGCGGTGGCCCGAGACAGGGTGTCTGTGCCGGCGATCGCCTGCACCACGACCGGGGAGAGCGTCGCGCCGTCGACCGGAGCCGTCACTTCCTGCAACCCGTCGAGAGCCGAGTCGACCGCGGCGATGTTGCGATCGACGACCGCCTGGCCGCGTTTGCCGTACGTGTGCTGGATCGCGCCCTTGATCGCGACGATCGCCTCGTCGAGTGGGAGCACGCCCGAGAGAGCGAAGAAGCACGTCTGCAAGACTGTGTTGACCCGCTTTCCCATCCCCGCCCGCTGCGCAACCGCAGTTGCATCGACGACGAAGAGACGTAATCCCCTGGCGACGATCTGCTCCTGAACGGTCGTGGGGAGGTGCTCCCAGACGTCGTCGGCGTCGTACGGCGCGTTGAGCAGGAAGGTCGCTCCATCAGCAGCGACGTCGAGCACGTCGATTTTCTCGAGCAGGCCGAACTGATGACACGCGACGAAGTCGGCGCGATCGATCAGGTACGACGAACCGATCGGGCGGGGGCCGAAGCGGAGGTGCGAGACGGTGACCGAGCCCGACTTCTTCGAGTCGTAGACGAAGTAGGCCTGCGCATGTCCGCCGGCGTGCTTGCCGATGATTGCGATCGAGTTCTTGTTCGCTCCTACGGTTCCGTCGGAGCCGAGGCCGTAGAAGACAGCTCGGACGACGTCGTCCGACTCGGTCGTGAACGACCTGTCGACGGTGAGCGATAGGTGTGAGACGTCGTCGACGATCCCCACCGTGAATCGACGCCGTGGCGCAGGTTCGTCGAGGTGGTCGAACACGGACTTGACCATTGCGGGCGTGAACTCCTTCGAAGCAAGCCCGTACCGCCCTCCCGTCACGAGCGGCATCGTTCCTTCGCGCTCCGCGAGTGCAGTGATCACGTCCTGGAAGAGCGGCTCCCCCAGCGATCCCGGCTCCTTGCAGCGGTCGAGGACTGCCACACGCTGCGTCGTCGCGGGGAGCGCGGCAATGAACGCTTCGGCAGCGAACGGCCGGTAGAGACGAACCGTGAGGACGCCGACCTTCCCTCCGGCCGCGACGAGCGCAGCGACCGTTTCTCTGACGGCGGTGCTGCCGGATCCCATCAGGACGATTACGCGCTCTGCATCGGGCGAACCCTCATAGTCGAAGAGCCGGTAGCGGCGGCCGGTGCGCTCGGCGAGCGCATCCATCCGCCGTTGCACGATGCCGGGCAGGGCGTCGTAGTACGGGTTCGCCGCCTCGCGAGCCTGGAAGAAGACATCGGGGTTCTGCGCCGTCCCACGCAGCACGGGATGATCGGGCGACAGCGAGCGGTGCCGGTGTGCGATGACGAGCGGCTCGTCGAGGAGGGCCCGTAGGTCGTCCTCGTCCAGTCGCTCCACGGTGTTGAGCTCGTGAGACGTGCGGAAGCCGTCGAAGAAGTGGAGGAACGGGACTCGTCCCTCGAGCGTCGCCGCGTGGGCGATCACCGCCATGTCCTGTGCTTCCTGGGGAGAGGCAGAGCAGAGAAGGGCGAAGCCCGTCGAGCGAGCGGCCATCACGTCGGAGTGATCGCCGAAGATCGAGAGCGCATGCGTCGCGAGAGCGCGCGCGGCGACGTGGATGACCGCCGGCGTCAGCTCGCCGGCGATCTTGAACATGTTCGGGAGCATGAGCAGGAGCCCCTGAGACGACGTGAACGTCGTTGCGAGCGCTCCCGCCTGGAGTGCTCCATGGACAGCACCGGCGGCGCCACCCTCGCTCTGCATTTCGATCACCTGCGGAATGGCGCCCCACGTATTGGGCACCCCTGCGGCCGACCAGGTGTCCGACAGCTCGCCCATCGGTGACGCCGGCGTGATCGGATAGATCGCGATGACCTCGCTCGCGCGGTAGGCAACCCAGGCGGCGGCCTCGTTGCCGTCGATCGTGGTGCGGAAAGGCATCCCTTCACCCTCCGCGCGCCGGGCTCGTTCTGCATCGGGGGCTCCCCCGACGGAGGTTCGGTCTTTCCGCAACCCCTCGGCGGGGACTCAGCCGCCGATGTAGGACATCTCGACCCGCGGCAGCTCCGCGGTGCGCGACGAGCGCTCCTCGGAGTAACGGTCGGTGCGACGGCCCCAGATGCGCCCGATCGTGGCGTGGATCTCGGCGTCGGTTGCGTCGCCGCGGACGAGCGCGCGCAGGTCATGACCCTTCGTTGCGAAGAGGCATGTGTAGAGGCGACCTTCGGCCGAGATGCGCGAGCGGGTGCAATCACCGCAGAATGGCTGCGTGACGGAGGCGATGACTCCGATCTCGCCGCTGCCGTCCCTGTACCGCCATCTTCGCGCGACCTCGCCGCGGTAGTTCTCCTGCGCCGGCTCGAGCGGGAGATCGGCCGAGATCAGGGAGACGATCTCGGCGGCCGGAACAACGTCGTCGAGGCGCCAGCCGTTCGTCGCGCCTACGTCCATGTACTCGATGAAGCGGAGGATGTGACCGCTGCCCCGGAAGTGGCGCGCGAGCGAGACGACCTGGTCGTCGTTGGCCCCGCGCTTGACGACGGCGTTGATCTTCACCTTGAGGCCCGCTGCTGAGGCGGCATCGATCCCTTCGAGGACGCGGGCTACCGGGAATCCGACGTCGTTCATCGCACGAAAGGTGTCATCGTCGAGTGAGTCGAGGCTGACCGTGACGCGCTCGAGGCCCGCCGCGAAGAGCGACTCGGCCTTCTGGGGCAGGAGGGCGCCGTTCGTCGTCAGCGCCACGTCGAGATCGCCGAGTCCGGTGAGTCGCTCGATCAGCACCTCGAGATCGCGGCGGAGAAGCGGCTCGCCACCCGTGATCCGCACCTTCTCGACGCCGTGCGCGACGAATGCTGCAGCGAGACGCTCGATCTCCTCGAACGAGAGCAGCTCCTTCCGGTCCATGAACCGATAGCCACGGCCGAACACCTCTTTCGGCATGCAGTAGACACAGCGGAAGTTGCAGCGGTCCGTGACGGAGATCCGCAGATCGCGGACGGGGCGGCCCAGCGTGTCGAGCGTCGACGGGAGCATGCTCATCTCGGCAGTCAGCCTAGCGGGGGCGCACAGGAGTAGCCTGCGCGGATGCCCGGCCGTCGCTTCCCTCCCGTTCTCGCGCTCGTCGTGGTCACTGCGATCTGGGGCTACACGTTCGTGCCGGTGCAGGAGGCGATCGCGATCTATCCGCTGTTCGCGTTCCTCGCGATTCGCTTCGCGATCTCTGCTCTCATCCTGGTGCCGTTCGCCTGGGGCTCGTTTCGCGTGCTCCCGCGCGGCGGGCTTCTGGCCGGCGTGGGAGCGGGGGCGCTGCTTGCGACGGCCTACGGACTGCAGACGGCGGGCCTCGAGCTGACGACGGTCTCCAGCACGGGCTTCATCACGGGCCTCTACGTCGTCCTGACGCCGATCCTCGCGCTCGTGCTCTTCCGAACACCCGTCGCCGCAGCAGCCTGGATCGGCGTCGCGCTCGCGGTCGCGGGGTTGTTGTTGCTCAGCGGCATCCCCGGGGGCTCCGCGGTCGGGAACGCCCTTGTCCTCGGGAACGCCGTCGCTCAGTCGTTCCAGATCGTCGCAATGGAGCGGTTCGCGCCGCGCTACGACGCGCGCGTACTGACCTTCTTGCAGATGGCCGTCTCGTGCCTGGCGTTCACGGTGATCGCGGTCGGACGCGGTGAGCTGTCACTACCCCGCGACGGTTCGGTCTGGTACGCGCTCGTCGTCACCGGCGTCTTCGCGGGGGCTCTCGGCTATCTCGTGGCGACATGGGTCCAGTCGCGTGCGACCGCGGCGCGCGCTGCCCTCGTCTTCACGCTCGAAGCGCCGTTCGCTGCGCTCTTCGGCGTGCTTCTCCTTTCGGAGCGCCTGGGGTGGATGGGCTGGGCAGGCTGCGCGATCATGCTTGCCGGGATCCTTGCTGCCGAGCCGTCGGCCGCCGGCGTGTTGCGTCGCCTCGCCCAACGGCCCGAGTCCACCTGATGGACGCGGTCGTTCTAGCCCTTTGCTCGGCGGCGCTCTTCGGGGGCATGACTGTCGCGCTCCGCCCGGCGCTCGCACGGGGCGACGATCCTCTCGTTGGCGCTCTCTGGACGGTGCTGCCCGCGGCCGGTGTCGCGCTCATTGCTGCCGCGATCGCCGGCGACTGGGACATCTCCGCGGTCTGGCCGTTCGCGCTCGCGGGGATCCTCGGCCCGGGCGTGTCGCAGATCCTCTTCACACTCGCTGTTCGTGACGCGGGGCCTTCGCGCGCCTCCGCCACCGTCGGGATGGCGCCGCTCTTCGCGGTCTCGTTCGCGGCGATCCTCCTCGGCGAACCGCTCGTCGCCGGGATCGTGATCGGCGCTGTGCTGATCGTGACCGGCGGGATTCTGCTCGCGAGCGAGTCGGGGCGTCCGGAGCACGTGAAGACGATCGGTCTCTTCTTCGCGCTCGCCTCGACATGCGCCTTTGCCTTGCGCGACACCTTCGTTCGCTGGCTCGCCCTCGACGCGGACGTCTCGCCGGAGCTTGCGATCAGTGCGACGCTCCTCGCCGGAGCCGCGACGATCCTCGTCGCGATCACCGTCAGCCGACGGCGCCTCACCCTCGGGTCGCTGCCTGCGTTCGTTCCGGCCGGAGTGCTCTTCGGTCTCTCCTACGTCTCGCTGTACGAGGCGTATTTTCGTGGCCGCCTCAGCGTCGTCGCGCCGCTCGTCGCGACCGAGTCGCTGTGGGGCGTGGGGTTGTCCGCTCTCTTCTTGCGGCGTGTCGAGGGCGTCGGCCGTCGACTCGTCGTGGGAGCCATGTTCGTCGTCGCAGGTGGGATCGTGATCGGCCTCACGCGCTGAATCGCGCCGCACATTCATATCTGATACGATCTGGCTTAGATTAATCTCAGTCACTCACACTTAGATACGGAAGGAACCAGCATGGCAAAGACAATCGGTATCGACCTCGGCACCACGAACAGCTGCATGGCCGTCCTCGAGGGCGGCGAGCCGACCGTGATCCCGAACGCCGAGGGCGGGCGTACGACGCCATCCGTCGTGGCGTTCGCGAAGGACGGTCAGCGGCTCGTCGGGACGCCGGCACGGCGTCAGCAGGTCACGAACCCCCAGAATACGATCTCCTCGATCAAGCGCTTCATGGGGCGCAAGTGGGAAGAGGTCTCGGACGAGATGACGATCGTCTCCTACGAGGTCGTCGAGGGCGAGAATGGTGACGCGCGCGTCGTCGCCGACGACAGGCAGTCGGCCCCTCCGGAGATCAGTGCGATGATCCTGCAGAAGCTGAAGACGGACGCCGAGGCGTTCCTCGGCGAACCGGTCACGGACGTCGTCGTCACCGTGCCCGCGTACTTCAACAACGCACAGCGCGAGGCGACGAAGGATGCCGGCAAGATCGCCGGGCTCAACATCGTCCGCATCATCAACGAGCCGACCGCGGCAGCGCTCGCCTACGGTCTCGACAAGGAAGGCGCCGACCAGACGATCCTCGTTTTCGACCTCGGCGGCGGCACGTTCGATGTGTCGGTGCTCGAGCTCGGAGACGGCGTCTTCGAGGTCAAGTCGACGAACGGCGACAACCACCTCGGCGGCGACAACTTCGACAAGGTGATCGTCGACTGGATGACGGCCGAGTTCAAGAAGGATCAGGGCATCGATCTCGGCGCCGACAAGATGGCGTTGCAGCGGCTCTACGAGGCCGCCGAGAAGGCGAAGATCGAGCTCAGCTCGACGATGACGACCCAGATCAACCTCCCGTTCGTCACGGCCACGGCCGAGGGCCCGAAGCACCTCGACCTGCAGCTGACGCGGGCGAAGCTGACCGAGCTCACGAGCGCCCTCGTCGCGCGGACGGTCGGCCCCACGAAGCAGGCTCTCGCGGACGCGGGCATCGATGCCTCCGGGATCGACCACGTCGTTCTCGTCGGCGGCATGACCCGCATGCCGGCGGTGCAGGAGCGAGTGACCGAGCTGCTCGGCAAGGAGCCGCACAAGGGCGTCAATCCCGATGAGGTTGTGGCGATCGGTGCTGCCATCCAGGGCGGCGTCCTCAAGGGCGAGGTCAAGGACGTGCTTCTCCTCGACGTCACCCCGCTCTCGCTCGGGATCGAGACCAAGGGCGGCGTGATGACGAAGCTGATCGAGCGGAACACGACGATCCCGACGCGCAAGTCGGAGACGTTCACGACGGCCGAGGACAACCAGCCATCGGTCGAGATCCACGTGCTCCAGGGCGAGTCGGAGATGGCCGGCTTCAACAAGACGCTCGGCAAGTTCCAGCTCGTCGGAATCGCTGCGGCAATGCGCGGGATGCCCCAGATCGAGGTGTCTTTCGACATCGACGCGAACGGGATCATTCACGTGGCTGCCAAGGACACCGGTACCGGCAACGAGCAGCAGATCAAGATCGAAGGCGGCTCGGGCCTCTCGGAGGAGGAAGTCCAGAAGATGGTGAAGGACGCGGAGGCGCATGCCGAGGAGGCGCACAAGCTGCGTGAACTCGCCGACGCAAAGAACATGGCGGAGACACTCGCCTACCAGACCGAGAAGTCGCTCGAGGAACATCGCGACAAGCTCGACGCGTCGGATGCAGCAACCCTCGAGGGCCGCGTGATGGAGTTGAAGCAGGTGCTCGAGAGCGGTGACCTTGCGACGATTCGTGAGAAGACCGAGGCGCTCAACGAGGCGGCTCAGCCGCTCGCCCAGGCGCTGTACGCGGATGCCCAGGCAGCGTCGACGCCTGGTGCGGCCGACACCGACGGAGCCCCGGTCGTCGACGAGGACATCGTCGAGGACGCCGACTTCGAGGTGATCGAGGACGACGAGACTGCGACGATGGTGTGAGCGACGAGCGTCGCACCGACGTTCGAGAGCCCTGGGGTGAGGCTGAAGCCTCACCCCAACCCGGCCCTGCCGACGGAGAGGATGAGGGGGGCGAGGCTTCAGCCTCACCCGCTTCTGACGTGCGGTCCGCGGATGAGGGCGGCGAATCCGACTCCGCTGCCGACCCGCTTGCCGCAGCCGAGGCTCAGCGGGACGAGTAT
>JANOFZ010000204.1:0-10274 GCA_031413935.1 Thermoleophilia bacterium
TGGCGCCGGCCCCGGCGCGGGCAATGCCGCGCTTGGAGGGCTGCTTGTCGACGCCGGGAAACAGTTTCAGGACTTCCGTCTCGTCTCCCTTTTTCAGCGTTACCTCGGTCTCGGTGATCCTCACCAGCTTCGACTCCCCCACCATCCCGCCGAGCGGAACGGTGGTGCCGTTGATGACGGCGAGCTTGCGGCCGCTCGAAATCAGCACGCTCTGCAATTGCGTCCCGGATACGGCGCCTTCCTGCGCCTCCGCGGACGATCCCGGCGACATGGTCTGCGCGCCCGGCGGCCGGGTCGGATCCGTCAGGGCCTGCGCCTGGACGCTTGCCATCGCGGCGGTTGCGCGGCCGCCCGGTCTCCATCGCATGGATGATCGACGATGCGTACTCGATCGAGCGCTCGAGCGGCACAGCCTCGCCGCGCGCGAGGAGGCCCTTCACACGCTCGTACTCGACGAGGTTCTCCTCACTGCGACCGATGTACTCGTCGACTGGAATCCGGTGGCGCTCAATCTCGTTGTCGTGCCGCATGAACCAGGGCACGTATTCAGCGGCGTGCTCGCTCGACTCGGTCGGGAAGTACCGAAGCCGGCGATAGAGCTGAACCCGCACACGCCGCTGGAGCTCGGGATCGGACTCGATGCGCGCGTCGAGGCGTGGGTAGAGGTCCTCGCCGTCGTGCTCCAAGCGAAGGAGGAACGCCTGGTGGTTGAGCCCGGCAGCGAGGAACGTGACCTCCTCGGCGGGTACCCCGACGAGCTCCGCGAGGTCCTCCGTCGTGAACTGGATCGAGTGGCAGAGGCCGACGACGTTCTGCGTGGGCGTGCCGCCGTAGACGAGCCAGCAGAGCATCGCCATCGGGTTCGTGTAGTTGAGCAACCACGCGTTCGGGCAGACGTCTGCCATCTCGTGTCCGAGCGAGAGCATGTGGTCGGCGGTACGCAGTGTCCGGAAGATCCCTCCGATCCCGAGCGTGTCCCCGATCGTCTGCCTCAGCCCGTAACGCGCAGGGATCTCGAAGTCGAGCAGCGTCGCCTTGTGACCACCGACCTGAACCATGTTGAGCACGTAGTCCGCCCCGTCGAGAGCGGCGCGGCGGTCGACGTGGGACGTAATCGTGGGCGTCGCGCCCCGCTCGCGGGCGACGTACCGCGCCATCGCCTCCGCCGTCGCGAGCCGGTCCGCGTCGATGTCGTGAAGCGCGATCTCGACGTCCTGGAGCTCCGGGAAGGAAAGGATGTCGCCAAGGAGATTCTTCGTGAAGACGACGCTGCCTGCACCGATGAACGCGATTCGGGCCACTTCTTACTCCTTCGTCGATCCGAGTGTGAGGCCACCGATGAACTGGCGCTGAAGCAGAGCAAACACCAGAATCGTGGGCAGGGCTACGAGCACCGCAGCGGCCGCAATCAGATTGTTGTCGGTGAAGTACTGGCCCGACAGGCCCGTCAGTGACGAGGTGATCGGCCGCTTGTCGCCGGAGCTCATCAGCACGACAGCCCAGAAGAAGTCGTTGTAGATCCAGGTGAACTCGAGCACTGCGAGGGCCGCGAATGCCGGCTTGCAGAGGGGCATGATGATGCCGAAGAACTGGCGCGTCACGCTTGCTCCGTCGACGCGGGCCGCCTCGGTGAGCGACTTCGGCAGCGTCTTCATGTAGTTCGAGAGGACGAACGTGCAGAAGCCGGTCTGGAAGGCGACGTTGATCGCGATCAGCCCGACGAACGAATCGTAGGCGAGGCCGCTCTCCGACAGCCAGGTGGGCAAGGGAATCCGCAGGAACATCTGGTACACCGGCGTGATGATCACCTGCGGCGGCAGCAGGTTCGCAGCCATGAAGAAGATCAGTAGCGGCACGTTGAACCAGAAGCTGAATCTCGAGACGACGTACGCGACCATCGAAGCGAAGAAGAGAATCAGCACGATCGCAGGGAGCGTGACGATCATCGAGTTCCAGAAGTGCAGCGGGATCTCGGCCTGGCTCCAGGCGTTCCTGTAGTTGTCGAGGCTGAGGGTGTTCGGGAAGGAGACGTACCCGTTCTTTGCCGTGTCGGCGTAGGGCCGGAAGGAGGTGAACACCGCCCAGGCGACGGGCGCGAGCCAGAACAGCGCCGTGATGATCAGGAAGGCGTGGAGGATGATTCGCGAGACGCTGAGCGGGCGCTTCCGAACAGGACGGGTGTCCTCGGTGGTGGCGACGGTCGTCACGCCTTCTCGGTCTCCTTGAAGCTGTTCCACACGAAGACGATGATCGGGATGATCGAGAACACGATCAGGATCACGGCGATCGAGGAGCCGTAGCCGACCCGACTCGCCTCACCGATGATGTTGTTCGTCACGAGGATGGAGAGAAGCTCCAGCCCGTTGCGCCCCTTGTTGACGATGAAGACGATGTCGAACGCCCGTAGCGCCTCGATCACCGTGACGACGACGATCACGATGTTGATCGGGCGCAACGCCGGGAAGACCACGGTGCGGAACGCGTGCCACTCCCCGGCACCGTCCATTGCAGCGGCCTCGCGAAGAGATGGGTCGACCGCCTTTAGTCCTGCCAGGTAGAGAATCATGATGTAGCCGGCGTGCCGCCAGCCCACGAGGACGAGCACGGCCCAGAGGTTGACGTCGGGGTCGCCGAGCCAGTCGACGTCGGTGCCAAAGAGACCGTTGATGAGACCCTGCGTCGGTGAGTAGACGAGCTGGACGATGAAGCCGATGATTGCGAACGAGAGCACCACCGGCAGAAAGAAGATGCTCTGGTAGACGCGCGAGCCCCGCAGCTCCTTGTCGAGCTGGTAGGCGAGAAAGAGCCCGAACGGCGTCGCGACGAAGGTCAGGTAGGCGAGCCAGATCAGATTGTGCCTCACTGCCGGCCAGAAGCCCGGGTAGATCGTGGCGACCTGGTTGTAGTTCTCGATGCCGATCCACTTGGCGGTGGTGATCCCGCCGATCCCGTCCCAACTCGTGAACGAGAGCCCGATCGACGCGAACGTCGGGAACCAGACCAGCCCGCCGACGACGATGACCGGGATCGTGACCATGACCGCGAGCGCGATACGGTCGCGTCCGGAGAGCCGGACGGCACGCCCCTTGCGGGGCGTGCCGTCCGGCCGATCAGCCGATGCGATGTTGTTTGTCATCGCCTCGAGATCAGCGACTGCCTAGAAACCGAAGATCGCCTTCTTCTGCTTCTGGATGCTGTTGACGAGGCTGTTCACGTCGTCCGGCTTGTTGAGGAACTGTTGGATTGCCGGAATCATCACGGTCGACGCGAAGTCCGGCCGCGTGTCGCGATCGAGGAACTGGGCGATGTTCTTGGAGCCCGCAACGAGCGCAGCCGACTTCTTCTGCGTCGCCGTGTACCTCGCCTTGCTCACGTTCTTGTTCGCCCCGAAGTTATTGGGGTCGGACTTGAGGTAGATGTTCTCCGCCGCCGCAGACCCGAGGAAGGTCAGCAGCTGCTTCGCCTCCTTCGTGTTCTTGGCCTTCCTGGACATCGCGAACCCGTCGATCGGGGCGTCGACCGAGTCCTGGCCCCACTTCGGGTTGATCGCGGGATACGGGAAGAAGTCGAGGTCCTTGGCATCGGCACCCGTGAACTGCTGTCCCACGAAGGTGCCGAGCATGTACATCCCGGCCTCCTTGTTGACGAGCTGCGCCGCTCCCTCCTGCCACGTGAGGCCAAGAGCCCCGTCGGAGGTGTACGGCAGGATCTGGCGCCACGTGTTGAAGACCGCCTTCACCTTCGCACCGTTCCACGGCTCCTTGCCCGCCATCAGGCGGATGTGGAATGCGTAGCCGTTGATCCGCATGTTGAGGATGTCGAACGTCCCCATCGCCGGCCAGCCGTCCTTGTCGGCAAAGGCGATCGGAGTGATGCCGTCGGCCTGCATCTTCTTGCAGAGCGCGATGAACTGGGCCCACGTCTTCGGGATCTTGTACCCCTTCTCCGCAAAGAGGCTTTTGCGGTAGTGCAACGCCCACGGGTACGCGTACATGGGCACGAAGTAGAACTTGCCGTCGGCGCCCTTCGACGCGTTCTGGAAGGCCGAGTTGAACTGCGGCTTGAGCGTCGACCAGACGTCATCGATCGGGGTGAGCAGGCCCTTCTGGGCAAAGAACTGCAATCGGTAGCCCGCGAACCACGTGAAGACGTCTTGCGGTCGCCCCTGCAGGTACGAGTTGATCTGCTCCTGGAACGTGTTGTGGTCGACGGTATTGACGTCGACCTTGGTTCCGGTCTTCGCGGTGAACGCCTTGAAGACGTTGGCGTACGCCTTCTTCGGCACCGGGTCCGACGCGTTCGAGCCGAAGCTCGTCGAGCCCGCCGCCGCGGACTTGAAGATCGAGGACGAGAGCCCGCGGGCCGATGCACCGCTGGCCGACAGGCCGTACGCTGCCGCGGCTCCGGCAGCACCGGTGACGAGAAGCTTGCGCCGCGAGACCCCGGTGGCGCTCACCTCCGACGGGCCGGAGCTGGAGTGTCTTGCATCCGACATGAATTCCTCCTTCGTGGTGTTCCCGGATCGATCAGGTTCGAACAGAACCGAAACCGATCGCCGGGCTCGCATACGGGGGTAGCCTCCCACGATTCATACGGCAATGTCAAGGACCGGTTTTCTCATGGTGATCGTGGGCTCTTGACTCAGCGTGTCCGAGCGTGTTGGGTATTGGTGGCGATTGATCTGCTAGTCGTCACTCTGTGTCCTCCCTCGGAAAGAGCGGTTCACCCTTCATGCTTGCCGGTCAACGTCAACGACTGATCCTCGACGAGGTTCGTCGGCTCGGGGCCGTTCGCGTCGGAGCGCTGACCGACCTGCTCTCGGTCTCCGAGATGACGGTGCGGCGCGACCTCGACGCACTGGCCGCGGCGGGTCTCGTCGAGAAGGTGCACGGCGGGGCCACGGCAACCCGGAGGCTGAGCGCCGACGAGCCCGGCTTCGAGGCGAAGTCCCATCGGCAACTCGCGGAGAAGGACGCCATCGCACGTGCGGCGGCAGAGCTCGTCCGGCCCGGGCAGGCGATAGCGCTCACGGCCGGAACGACAACCTGGCGGTTCGCGCTCCACATCATGGAGGTGCCCGACCTCACCGTCGTGACGAACTCGATCGGGGTGGCGAATGTCCTCCGGCACGATCCGCGACCGGACCTCACGGTCGTCCTGACGGGTGGAGTCCGAACACCCTCCGATGCCCTTGTTGGACCGATAGCGATGACGGCGCTCGGCTCCCTTCACGTCGACGTGCTGTTCATGGGAGTTCACGGGATGACGGACGAGCCTGGCTTCACGACACCGAACCTGCTCGAGGCCGAGACGAATCGCTCATTTGTGGGCATGGCCGAGCAGGTCGTCGTAATGGCGGACAGCACGAAGTGGGGAATCAGAGGCCTGAGCTGCTTCGCGACGCTCGACGAGGCAGACGTCCTCGTCTCGGACAGCGCGCTGCCGTCAGCGGCCAGGCGGATCGCAGAGGAGCGCATCGGCGAGGTGATCCTCGCTCCCATCGCCCGGTCGTCAAAGGGCCGCGGCGCTGCTCGGAGCGGGGGCGCTGTCTCGTGACCGACATTGCCACCAGATCGAGCGAAGCCGTCGCCGTGCAAGAAACCGCGCTCGCGGAGCTCCGCACCGACGTCCACACCGGAGCTCAGACGTACATCGTCGGGTCGCGTCAGGCGCGCCCGAACCTGCCCCTTAGCGGCTGCCCATTCTGCCCGGGGGGACTCGAGGCACCCGAGCCCTACGACGTGACGTGGTTCCGGAACCGGTGGCCCGCTCTCCCTGACGATCGGTGCGAGGTGGTTCTCTATACATCCCGCCACGACGCCACGTTCTGGTCGCTTGGGATGGCCGGCGCCCGGCAAGTCGTCGACCTCTGGGCAGAGCGTACCGCCGCGCTCGGCGAACGCGCGGACATCTCGTACGTGCTCGTGTTCGAGAACCGAGGAGCCGAGGTCGGCGCCACCATCGCGCATCCTCACGGCCAGATCTACGCCTTCGACACGATCCCGCCGCAACCACTGCGCGAGCTCGAGCGCGGGGACGTCTTCTCCGAGCCCGCAGATCGCCTCGTCGCTACAGCCCCGGGGTGGCGCGCCTGGGTTCCGGCGGCACCCGTCTTTCCCTACGCACTGGTGCTCGTCCCCGACGATCTCGTACCCGATCTGCCGTCTCTCGACGGCCCTGGGCGCGACGGGCTGGCCTCACTCCTCGTTGACGTGCTCGAGAGGCTCGATCGCGTGTTCGACGCCGAGACGCCGTACATGCTCTGGATCCACCAGCGCCCGTTCGACGGTGGCGACTGGCCGCAGGCCCGCCTGCATGTCGAGATCGTCTCACCCTGGCGCGCGGCGGGGGTGCCGCGGTTCGTCGCCGCGGGCGAGCTCGGAGCCGGGCTCTTCTTCGATCCGGTTCCCCCCGATGAAGCGGCTCGCTCGCTGCGCGACGCTTTCCCAGCGCGTCGGTGAGCGGCGCCCGCCCTTCCGCGCTCGAGACGCTGCTCTTCCTCGGAGGCCGTCGGAGCTGGGAGAACCCGGAGCTGCCGAGCCTCAACCGGCTCAAACCACGGGCGACCCTCGTCCCGTTCCTGACGCAGGAGCTCGCTGCGACGCTTGACGTGAAGAGGTCACCGCTCTACCGGCCCCTCGACGGCGTCTGGGAGTTTCGGCTCGCCGACCGCCCGGAGACGGCGCCTGCCGCACACCGTCGGCTGAAGGGCTGGGACAAGGTCGACGTGCCGTCCCTGTGGACGATGCAGGGGTACGACCGTCCGCACTATACGAACGTCGTCATGCCCTTCGAGGGCTCACCACCACACGTCCCGGCCGAGAATCCGACCGGAATCTACCGTCGCTCGTTCTCCGTCCCGCGCGACTGGCGGCACCGGCGTATCGTGCTCGGGTTCGGCGGCGCGGAGGGAGCGCTCTACGTGCTCGTCAATGGCGCGCCCGTCGGGATCTCGAAGGACTCTCGCACACCCGCCGAGTTCGACGTCACCGAGCTCATCCGCCATGACAGGCCGAACGACCTCGTCGCCGTCATCATCCGCTGGTCCGACACGAGCTTCATCGAGGATCAGGATCAGTGGTGGCACGCGGGCCTCTCGCGCGGTGTCTATCTGTACGCGACCGGTGCGACATACATCGCGGACATCTTCGCCCGCGGCGACCTCGATTCCGACTACCGCAGCGGAAACCTCGTCGTGACGGCATCCGTTGGCGACCCAGCGGGGGGCGAGGAGCTCGAGGCTCGCCTGCTCGCACCCGGAGGGAAGGTCGTCGCCAAAGGCGCCTTCCGCGACACGCTCGAGCTCGCGGTGAAGTCACCACGCCGCTGGTCGGCGGAGGAGCCCAACCTGTACACGCTCGTCGTCACGCTCGAGGGCGGCGAGAGTGTCGCCTGCCGGATCGGCTTTCGCCGCGTCGAGGTGCGCGAGGGCAGGCTGCTCGTCAACGGCAGGTCGGTGCTGATCCGCGGAGTCAACCGGCACGACCACGACGACACGCGCGGGCGCGTCGTGAGCCGGGAGCTCATGGAGACGGATGCCCGACTGATGAAGCAGTCCAACGTCAACGCCGTACGAACGTCGCACTACCCGAACGACCCCTACTGGCTCGACCTCTGCGATCGCTACGGCCTCTACGTCGTCGACGAGGCGAACATCGAGTCACACGCCTTCTATGACGAGATCTGCCGCGATCCCCGCTACACGAGCGCATTCCTCGAGCGCGTTCGGAACATGGTCGAGCGCGACAAGAACCATCCGAGCGTCATCCTCTGGTCGCTCGGCAACGAAAGCGGATACGGCCCGAATCACGATGCAGCAGCGGGCTGGCTTCGCGCACGCGATCCGTCGCGTCCACTCCACTACGAGGGTGCGATCGCGAAGGATTGGTCGGGCGGGCACATGGCGACGGACATCGTCTGCCCCATGTATCCATCGGTCGAGGAGATCGAGGAATGGGCAACGACGACCCACGACTCGCGTCCCCTCATTCTCTGTGAGTTCTCGCACGCGATGGGCAACGCGGGAGGGCTCTCCGACTACTACGCCGCCTTCGAGCGGCACGGCGCGCTACAGGGTGGCTTCATCTGGGAGTGGCTCGACCACGGCATCCGCCAGGTCGACGCGCATGGGCGGCGCTACTGGGCCTACGGTGGCGATTTTGGCGATATCCCGAACGACGCCAACTTCTGCGCGGACGGCCTGGTCTGGCCGGACCGCACGCCGCATCCCGGGCTTCACGAGCTGAAGTTCCTGGCCCAACCGGTGTCGGTCGAGTCGAAGGGTGGGGGCCGCTTCCGGATCCACAACCGTCGTGACTTTGTCGACCTCTCCGATCTCCGGGGAGTGTGGGAGCTGACCATCGATGGGTCGGTCGTGCGGCGCGGCACGCTGCCGGTGCTGCGGGTGCCACCGCAGGGGACGCTCGACGTGCGCGTCGACATCGGATCAGACGCGCCGGGCGAGCGGTTGCTCACCTTCAGGTTCTTCCTCCGACGGGCCACCGAATGGGCGCCACAAGGACACGAGGTCGCGTGGCAGCAACTCGCGCTGGCTTCCCGCCGTGTGCGCTCGACCGATCTCCTCGAGCGGGCGCGGCCGGCCGAAACTCGCGGGAAGATCGTGCTCGAAGCCGGCGGCACGCGGGCCGTGGTCGACAGCGCCACGGGAGAGCTGAGAGAGCTCAGGCACGCAGGGGAGCGAAACGTCCTTCGTGCCGGTCCGGCTCTGCAGCTCTGGCGCGCGGCGACCGACAACGATGGTCTCCGGCTGCTGCCGGAGCGCAGCACCGGCGTGCTCGGCCGCTGGCTCGAGCTCGGGCTCGATCGGATTGAGCGGCGCGTCGAGTCAGTGCGCCCCGTTCCCGGAGGGGTCGATGTACTCGAGACCCTCTCCGGTCGAGAGAGGTTGGACGACATCGTCCACCGTCACCGCTACCGCATGCTCGACTCCGGTGGCCTGCTGGTCGAGCACGACGTCGCCATCGGGCCTGATCTCCGCGACCTACCCCGGATCGGTGTTGTCCTCGCACTGGCGCCGGGCCTCGAGCGGCTCGAGTGGTTCGGCCGCGGGCCCTGGGACGACTATCAGGATCGCTGTGCCTCGACCGTCGTCGGCCGCTTCCGGAGCACCGTACGCGATCAGTACGTCCCCTACATCCTCCCGCAGGAGCACGGCCACCACAGTCAGGCCAGGTGGCTGACGCTGACCAACACATCGGGCTTCGGACTTGACGTCCGAGGCCGCCCAACGATCGGTTTCACGGCCAGCCACTTCACGGCAGACGACCTCTACGCGGCCCGCCACACCTCCGATCTCGAACCGCGACGGGAGGTCGTGCTGAGCCTCGACCATGCCCAGCGCGGGCTCGGTACGGCCGCGTGTGGGCCGGACACGGCTCCGCGCTACCGCCTGACGGAAGCCGCGTACCGGTTCTCGTACGTCCTCCGGCCCCGCGTCCGATAGCGCGATGGATCAGCGGACGAGGGCGCCACTCGATGGGCGCACGACGAGCGTCCGGCCGCCCTTGCCGGCTCGCCGTACGTACTCCGTCGCGATCATGTCGGCGACCTCGGCCGACCTCTCCACGTCGACCAGCACGAGGACCGACCCTCCGAACCCGCCTCCGAGCAGCCGCGCACCCCGCGCACCTGCCGCCTCCGCCAGCTCCACGAGCAGGTCGAGCTCGGGAATCGACACCTCGTAGTCGTCCCGCAGGCTCGCATGGCTCTCGCCAAGGAGTCTGCCCGCCGTCGCGCGGTCACACCGTTCGAGCGCCGCCGCGAACTCTCGAACGCGCTCGTTCTCGGTCAGAACGTGCCTCAGCCGGCGGCGCGGGACGTCATCGAGCCCGACGAGGGCCGAGCTGAAGACCTCGGTGGAGCGCTTGGCGCCGACGAGCTCCATGGCGAGCTCGAGCTGACCGCGCCGCTCACCATAGGCGGTGTTCTCGAGGCTCCGACCGACTCCGGAGTCGACGATCAGCAACCCGGTATCCGACGGCATAGGGATCAGTCGGTGCTCGAGTGTGGCGCAATCGAGCAAGATCGCGGCACCATCGCGCCCGAGCATGCACGCTGCCTGGTCGAGAATCCCGCACGGCACCCCAACCGCGCGCAACTCCGCCCGCTGGCACGCGAGCGCGAGCTCGAGCGGCTCGAGCTCGAAGTCGGCGACGGCACAGAGTGCGAGTGCAACTGCGACCTCGACCGCAGCGGAGGACGAAAGCCCGGATCCGGCCGGAAGGTCCGAGGAGAGCGTGCCGATCAGGCCTACA
>JANOFZ010000205.1:0-1915 GCA_031413935.1 Thermoleophilia bacterium
AGAGGTTGCCGCGCGTCACGTCGTGGTCGTCGGGGCTCGTCACCTTGACGATCGTGTTGTCCTGCACGTGGAGCTCGAGGGTGCAGCCGACGCCGCAATAGGGGCAAATCGTCTGCGTCATCGTCTGATCGTCCTCGCGCCATTCGCCCTCCTCGCGAAGCTCGTGCTCGGAGCGGAACATCAAGGCTCCCGTCGGGCAGACGGCGATGCAGTTGCCGCAGTAGACGCACGCCGACTCCGGCAACTCGGCGACGTACTCGGTCGAGATGCGAGCGTCGAAGCCGCGGCCGGCAACGTGGATCGCGAACGTGTTCTGGAACTGCTCCCCGCAGGCGTCGACGCACTTGTAACAGAGGATGCACTTCGAGTAATCGCGCACGTACAGCTCGTTGTCGATCTTGATCGGCGCATACACCGTCGCAGCGGTCTGGCCGTCGGGCTCGACGTGATGCCCCGTTCGCTTCCGGTCTCGCGCGGGGTCGGGAGGAGCGGGCGGCCCAAATCGCTCGGGCTCTGCGTCGTAGCGCTCGAGGTACTCCGGGATCACGTCCGTCGTCGAGAGGTCGACCGACGAGGCGAGCAGCTCGAGCACCATCTTGCGGGAGTGGCGCACGCGCTCGGAATCGGTCTGGACCTTCATTCCGGCCTCGGCCTTGCGCGAGCACGCGGGCGCGAGAACGCGCGCTCCCTCGACCTCGACGACGCACACGCGGCACGCATTCGCAGGCTCGAGCGTGTCGCCGTAACACAGCGTCGGTGTATCGATTCCGAGCCGCCGGCACGCACCGAGGATCGTCTCGCCCTCGAAGACGCGGACGGACTGGCCGTCGATCTCGAGCTCGATCATCCGCTTTGGTGCCAGCAGCTCGCTCATGAGAAGACCCCCAATCGTCCGATCGCGGATTCGATCGCGCTCGAGGCCGTCTGGCCGAGGCCGCAGATCGAGGCGTCGCGCATGCACTGCCCCACCTCCGCGATCACCGCGAGCTCCGTCTTCACGCCGCCGCGGGTCTTCCCCGAGACGAGGCGTGCGAGCGCCTCCTGCTGGCGGACGGTGCCGACACGGCAGGGAACGCACTGGCCGCATGACTCGTTGCGGAAGAAGGCGGCGAGACGCATGAGGAGTCGCGGCATGTCGACCGTCTCGTCGAGCACGAGCACGACGCCGGAGCCGAGCGTCGTCTTCGCCTCGCGCACCGCCTCGAAGCTGAGGGGCAGGTCGAGCTCGTCGGGGCGTAGGAAGCCTCCGGCAGCGCCGCCCATGAGAATGGTCTGGAGCTCCTTGTCACCCGTCACGCCGCCCGCAAGGTCGTACAGCTCGCGAAGCGTCGTCCCGAACGGCACCTCGTAGACGCCCGGCCGCTCGACGTGACCACAGACGCAGAAGAGCTTCGTTCCCGTCGAGACCTCGGTGCCCGTCTCGGCGTACGACGGCCCCGAGCGCAGCACAATGTCGAGCACGTTGACGAGCGTCTCGACGTTGTTGACGACGGTCGGCTTGCCGAAGAGGCCCTCGACGACGGGGAACGGCGGCTTGTTGCGCGGCTCGCCGCGGTTGCCCTCGATCGGCTCGAAGATCGCCGTCTCCTCGCCGCAGATGTAGGCACCGGCGCCCTTGCGGATCTCGATCTCGAAGGAGAACCCCTCGCCGAGGATGTCGTCACCCAGGTAGCCGCGCGCGCGAGCCTCCTCGAGCGCCGCCTCGAGGGCGTGCTGCGGCTCGGGGTACTCACCGCGGATGTACACGTAGCCGCGCTCGCATCCCGTCGCGAAAGCGGCGATCGTCATCGACTCGATCAGCGAGAACGGATCACGCTCCATGATCACGCGATCCTTGAACGTACCCGGCTCCGACTCGTCGGCGTTGCAGACGAGGTAGTGCGGACGCGCGGGCTGGCGGGCGACCGCGTCCCAC
>JANOFZ010000206.1:0-3015 GCA_031413935.1 Thermoleophilia bacterium
CGGTCGTCAGGCGTCCTTTCGTCTTGCGCATTCGTTCCTTTCCGTACATCGATTGGTCTGGGGCAGCCCAGCGTGTAGGGGCGAGGCGTAGCCCCGCGCCAGCGGCGCGCAGCGTCGCCCGCTTCCGTCTTCTGATTACCCACACAGGATTACTGCCACGAACCGCCCCGTCAAAGTGACCGGATCGACCGTATGATAGATCTGATCTATCATTCCACCATGGATCTGCGCCATCTCGAATACCTCGTCGCGGTCGTTCGCGAGGAGCATTTTGGCCGGGCAGCCCGCTCGTGTGGTGTCTCCCAGCCGACCCTCTCCTCGGGAATCCGCCGGCTCGAGAGCGACGTCGGCTTTCCCGTCGTCAGGCGCTCGCAACGCTACGAGGGGCTGACGCCCGAGGGCGAGAAGGTTCTCGAGTGGGCCAGGCGAATCCTGGCCGACGTCGGGGGACTCGACGCCGAGCTCGGTGCATTGCGCGGTGGTCTCTCGGGCCAGCTGCGCATCGGCGCGATCCCGACCTCCCTTCCCTGCGTCTCCCTCCTGACGACGCCCCTCTCGGCGAGCCATCCCGGGATCAGCGTCACCGTGCAGTCGCTCAACTCGCGGCAGATCGAGCGCGGCCTGCACGACTTCGAGCTCGAGCTCGGCGTCACGTACCTCTACTCGGAACCGCTCAAGGGCGTCCGCGCGCTCGTCCTCTACGAGGAGCACTACGTCTTGCTGACCGGCGCCGAGGGGCCTCTCGCCGGGCGCGACGAGGTGACATGGGTCGAGGCCGCGGAGCTCCCACTCTGCCTCCTCACCGGCGACATGCAGAACCGCCGGATCCTCGACAGCATCTTCCACGAGGCCGGAGCGGAGCCGCGGCCAACGGTCGAGACGAACTCGATCTCGACGATGTTCGCCCACGTTCGCGACGGGCACTGGTCGAGCGTCTTTGCCCATGCGTGGCTCCACGTCTTCGACGTGCCCGCGGGGATGCGCGTGATCCCGCTCGTCGCGCCGACGACGACGAGCACCGTGGGTCTCGTCTGGCCGGATCGCGACCCCGAGTCGATCCTCGCTCGGGCTCTGCTCGACGTCGCGGGAGCGGTCGACGTGGAACTCTCGCTCAGAAGATGATGCGCTCCGGCCGCGAGTAGACGTTGCAGCGGCCATCGCGCACGAATCCGCACAGCGTGATGCCGCGGTCGGCGGCAAGCTCGACAGCGAGGGACGACGGAGCACCGACGGCAACGATGACTGGGCAGCCGGCTACCGCTGCCTTCTGGACGAGCTCGAACGACAGGCGCCCGCTGACGCAGAGGACGTGATCGGCAAGAGGCAGGAGCCCGTCGAGAAACGCGCGTCCGATCACCTTGTCCATCGCGTTGTGGCGCCCGACGTCCTCGCGAGCACACACGAGCTCGCCGGCGGCAGTGAAGAGGCCCGTCGCGTGGAGCCCACCGGTCGAGTCGAACGCGGCCTGCGCCTCGCGGAGGCGATCGGGCAGCGTTCCGACGACCGCACCGCTGATCGTGAGCTTGCTCTCGACGGGCGCCGACTCGACCGCGATCGCCTCGAGCGCCCCCTTGCCGCAGACGCCACAGGACGAGGTCGTGTAGAACGAGCGCGCGATCCGGGCGGGGTCGAAGCCGGGCGCCTCGAGCTCGATCGTGTTCGCCGCGAGGTCGTCGGGCACGCGGGCAGACAGCGGTCGGAGCCCTTCGGAAAGGGCGAAGCCGAGCGCAAGCTCCTCGTCGTGACCGGGCGTGCGCATCGTGACCGCGACGGGCTGTCCACCGATCCGCAGCTCAAGCGGCTCCTCGACAGCGACGCGGTCGTCGACCTCCTCTCCGGCCGGCAGGCGCACCACGCGGACGGCGGCGGTGCTGTAGGCCGGTGGGCCTTCTTGCTTCGGTGTCATCGTGCGCCAACGGTAGCCGGTTCAAGCCGCGATACGTCCGGCGGCTCACGTAGTTTCTGGTCGCTGTCCCGTATGGGAGCAATCTGACTGTCAACACCGAGTTCCGGGAGGCACCACTGTGGAAACGCCATCGATGAGCAACCGACTCCTGGCCGAGGTCGTGGGCACCTTTGGCTTCTTCTTCATCGGCTTCAGCGGCATTGCCGCCTCCGTGAACCTTCCCGGCTCGATCGCTTCCGCCGGAGTGGCAGCCGGCTTCGGTCTCGGGCTCGGCCTGATGATCGCCGCCTTTGGGCAGATCTCGGGCGGCCACTACAACCCGGCCGTCACGTTCGGCCTCGCCGTCGGGCGCAAGTTCCCGATGTCGGCCGTGCTCCCCTACTGGGTCGCGCAGCTGATCGGCGGCTTCATCGCCGTCATCGTCGCGACGATCCTCTACACGAGCGATATCAAGGACTCCCTGGTCACGAATCCCGGCAAGGGCGTCGAGGACTGGCGCGCGATGCTGATCGAGCTCGTCGCGGTGTTCCTCTTCGTCTCGGTGATCATCACGGTCGCCACCGATGATTCGGCGCCGTGGAAGGGCGTGCTCGCACCGGTCGCGATCGGTGGATTCATCTTCACCGCCGCGGTGACGATGGGCCCGAGCTCGGGTGGCTCGTTCAACCCGGCGCGCTCGATCGACCCGGCGATCTGGGCCGGCGAGTTCGGGAACGTCTGGATCTACATCGTCGGCCCGCTGATCGGCGCAGCCCTCGCGGGCGCGCTGTCGATGGCAATGCGCGGCGACAAGGCGTAGGGGCGATGCGAACGGCGCCGCAGGCGCCAAGAGCGTCGCCCGCGTCAACGGTCTTCCCGAAGTATACTTCGGTTAGATGCATGTTTTTTGCAAATTAGTGCTAAAATCTGGATGTGGGCAACCGAATTGATCGCGCGATCCAGAACCTTGCGCTTCTGCGCGCGACCGAGCGGACGAGTCCCGACCTGGCGAAAACGCTCGAGCCCGTGACCGAGCTGCTGCGCGAGATCGCGGGTGCGACTGTCCCGCGGGCAACAGCTGCACGGCTCCTCGAGGTCAGTCAGCCGGCCCTCGAGCGTTGGATCGACCT
>JANOFZ010000207.1:0-3402 GCA_031413935.1 Thermoleophilia bacterium
CCGCTCCGATGACGGCGAGCGGCCCTACGACGCCGGTCTCTGGCGCGTGCTCGGTGAGCTTCCGGCGCCGTTCGCCTACGACTTCGAGCAGAACGAGACGATCCACGTGCTCGAGGGGGTCGTCGTGATCGACGTTGACGGCGGGCCGGTGCTCGAGCTCTCCGAAGGCGACATCGCATCGTTCGCGGCGGGATCGCGGGCCGTCTGGCGGATCGCCCGGACGCCGTTCAAGGAGCTGTTCGTCCTCAGCTGATCAGGCGGCGTCTGCGTCGGACACAATAGAATCTTCAGCATGATCGACAACCCCGATCTCCTCGGACAGATCTCGCTCTTCGACGGGCTGACGCGCGAAGAACTGGTTGCGCTTGGCAGCCACATGAGGGAGACGCATTTCGCGGCCGGGGACGTCGTCGTCCGTGAGGGTACGAGAGGCGCCCGGGTGCTTGCCTTCTTCGTGATCCTCGACGGAACGGTCACGGTCTCGGTCGAGGGCGAGCAGCGCGCCACCCTCTCGTCGGGGGACTACTTCGGCGAGATCGGGCTCCTTCTCGACGCTCCTCGAATGGCGACGGTGGTCGCGGAGACAGATCTGCATTGCAGCGCGATGAGCGCGTGGGACTTCCGTGGCTTTGTGGACGAACACCCTGCGGTGCACGCGACTCTTGCCCGGACCCTCGAAGCACGGCTCCGGGTGTAGAGCGTTCCCGGTCGCGGCGCTTCAGTCCGCGACAGCAGCAACCGCGACCGGCTCGAGGTCGAGCGACTCGAGCACGAGCTCGGTGAGCTCGCGCACTTCGATCTCGCCCTCGTGTCCCGAGGTCTTGACCGCGTCCTCGTACATCGTCACGTCCTTCGGGCAGCAGACGACGAAGGTCGAGACCCGGTCGAGTGCTGTTGCCTCGTGCATGCGCGACTCGGAGGGCCGTGGCGCGTCGGGGGCCTTCAGCTCCGACATCCAGATCCTGCCCCCGCCGGCACCGCAGCAGAACGAGTTGTCCCTGACGCGCTGCATCTCGACGAGCTCGCAACCGGTCGCCGCGATCAGGGCGCGCGGCTCGTCGTAGACGCCGTTGTAACGCCCGAGGGTGCAGGGATCGTGGTAGGTGACCCGCCGGCCGAGGCTCTTGCCCGCGGTCAGCGTTCCCGAGGCGAACAGCTCGAGCAGGAACTGGGAGTGGTGGACGACATCCCAGCTGCCCCCGAGTGCCGGATACTCGTTCTTCAGGGTGTTGAACGAGTGTGGATCCGAGGTGAGGATTCGATTGAACTCGCAGCCCGAGATCGCCTCGATGTTGCTCTCGGCGAGGTCGGTGAAGAGCCCCTCCTCGCCGACACGACGCACGTCGTTCCCGGCGTTGCGCTCACCCTCGTAGAGAATCCCGAAGTCGACTCCCGCGTGGTGGAGAATGCGCGCGAGCGCCTGGGTGACCCGGATGTTGCGTGGGTCGAGCGAAGCGAAATCTCCGACGAACCAGAGGACGTCGACCGGCTCCTTGCGCGCGTCCTTCACCTCGAACTCGAGATCCTTCGCCCAGCGGCCGCGCTTGCGCTTCGGTTCGCCGAACGAGTTGCCGGACTCGTAGATCGTCTCGAGCGTCGTCTGGAGCTGGGAGTCCATCTCGCCCCTGTCCACGAGTCGGCGGCGGAGGTTGTTGATGATCGGGACGTGCTCGATCCCGACAGGGCAGATCTCGACGCACGCCATGCATTGCATGCACGACCACACCGTCTCAGGTCTGATCGGATTGCCAAGGAGGTTCTCGTCGGAGTGGAAGAGCGGTGGCACCGTGAGCCAGCCGCGGATTCCCAACGTCCCCTCCGACTGCTCGCGGAGGTCGAGCACGAGATCGCGCGGCGACAGCGGATATCCGGACGCGGCCGCAGGGCACGCCTCATGGCACTTGCCGCACTTCGTGCACGCATCGAGTTGCAGAAGGTGCGCCGGCGTCATGTCGGTGACGACGCCGTAGCCGACCTCCTCCGGCTTCGCATTCGGCGGCAGGCCTACGAGCTCCTTGCCCGCCCGGTCGTTTCGCGTTGCGACGCTCGCAGGGGCGGCCATCATGTGCACCGCCTTGGTGAACGGGATCGCCGCGACGAACGTCAGCGCCGCGACGCCGTGCACCCACCAGCTGCGGAAGTGCGCCGCCGAGGCGGTCTCACCGTCGACGCCGATTGCGATCAGCCCCTGGCCGACGACCCATCCGACAGGCGACCACTTCTCGAACGAGGGATCGGTCTCGGCGATCCTGAGCGCCTCGAGGAAGAACCCTGTGACGCCCAGGAACAGCAGCGAGCCGACAAAGGCCCAGTCGCCGACCTTGTAGTGCCAGCGGGCGTACCGACTCGTGACGCCGTCGACGCGGGTGTAGTCGAGACGCTTCGGCTTCCGGGCGCGCTTGACCGCCAGGATCACGAGCCCGACGATCAGGAGCGCTCCGAAGACGTCGAGGAACAACGAGTAGCCGAGATAGAACGTCCCCTGCCAGAAGTTCCAGCCAAGAACCGGCTCTGCGAAGTCGTCCTGGAACGCGAGGATCCCCGTGCCGATGAAGAGCACGACAAAGCCGTAGAAGATCATCGCGTGTGCAAGCCCGGCCACGCCGTCGCGGCGCTTGATCCATGCGTGCGTAAAGACGATCCAGGCTGTCCGGCCCGCACGATGCAGCGGCCTGTCGACCGGGAAGTTGCCCCGTCCTCGCATGTACTTGATCACGAGCCGGCCAGCGCCCCACACGAAGATCGCCGTCGAGATGACGATCAACACGTACCAGAGCGCGATCTGCCAGCTGGACAGACCGGCGAAGGTCTCGCGTGTCTCCATACGCTAGGGCCTCGTCTCGCGGCGATTCCGGGGCACTAGGGGCGGGACAGGTCCCGCCCCTACATGGGGTTTCGGGCAAACCGTTCGGAGACGGCGCACTAGTACAGCTTCTCGAGCTCTTCCGCGACGTCGAACAGGTCGGCTTTGGCGCCGTACTGCGCGACGTTGAAGATCGCGGCCTCGGGGTCGGTGTTGACCGCGATGATCGTGCCTGACGTCTTCATTCCCGCGAGATGCTGGACGGCACCGGAGATCCCGAAGGCAAGGTAGACGGTCGGTTTCACCGTCTTGCCCGACTGCCCGACCTGTCGTGAGGAGGGCATCCAGCCCGCGTCGACGAGGGGGCGCGAGACCGAGAGCGTCGCGCCCATCTTCTCGGCGAGCTCCTTGAACATCTCGACGTTTTCCTTGTCGCCGATCCCACGGCCGATCGAGAGCAGGAAGTCCGCCTGTGTGATGTCGATATCAGTAGACGAGGTCGCCTCGACGAGCTCGCGGTGCCGGGCACGCGACGGCCGAGCGGCCACCTCGAGCGCAGCCACCGACGCGTTGCCCGCGCCTTCGGCAGGAGCCCACAC
>JANOFZ010000208.1:0-3707 GCA_031413935.1 Thermoleophilia bacterium
GAAGCTTCCGAAGAAGGATGTCCGCATCGGGCTTGCGAGCAACCGCATCGGCGTGCGAACGTTCGACATCGTCGGCATCGATGATGAGGCACAGTTCGACAACGCCGTCCGCTTCAAGGCTCACGAGGTGCTACCGGTGGCGGTGCACGAGTCGGTGCTCGACTACCGCGTTCTCGAGGAGCGGCCCAACGAGGCCGGCGAACCGTCCCGGCGCGTGCTGCTCGTCGTTGCTCCGCGCGACCAGGTGGAGCCGTATTCAGAGGTCGCCCGCCGTGCGGGGATCAAGCTCTCGGGGATCGATCTCGAGGCGCTCGGGCTCCTCCGCGCGTTCGTTGATCCGAAGCCGTTCGCGGTGCGCGCGCTCGATGATACGGCCACGGTCATCGTCGCCATCGGGCACGAGTCCTCGACGCTACTGGTCTCCGGGGGCGGTATCTGCGAGTTCACCCGCGTCTTCGACTGGGGCGGAAGCGCTCTGGAGGATGCCATCGCAACGTCGTTGGAAGTCCATCCCGCGGAGGCGGCCACGATCCTTCGGCATCTCTCGCTGTCGGGGCCGGGCAGGCAGTTCGACGGGCTCGATGAGGCCGCACGCGCCAGGGCGCTCGACGCGGTGCGGCTGCGGCTGACACCGTTCGCACGGGAGCTCGTCAGCTCGCTCCAGTTCTACCAGACCCAGAATGAGTCTCTAGGCATCGGCGGTATCGTGATCACCGGCGGAACCTCACATCTCGAGGGCCTCGGGGACGCGCTCCACCAGATGATCGGGGTCAATGTCTCGGTCGGCGACCCTCTCGCTCGTGTCGTCACGGCCGGTGACTTCGATCCGGCGATCGAAGCGACGATCGGCTCGATGGCAGTGCCGATAGGGCTTGCGATCGACGACATCGCGATGCGAGGTGTGAACCTACTTCCGAAGGACGCCGTCAAGACGAGGACTCCTCGCTCGACGATGATCGCGATCGGCGCGCCCCTTGCAGCGGTCGTCCCGCTTGTTGCCGTCGGCGTCCTCTACATGGGGGCCCACGGCAAGGCTGCCGACAGGCAGGCAGAGCTCGACGCGGTGCAAGCAGAGATCGCAACGCTGCCAGAACCGACCGGGCCCGAGATCGACGCCAGCATCGTTGGTGAAGAGGCCACTCGAGCGACGGCCGTCGCGAGTGTTCTCGGTGGTCGCATCGCGTGGGACGCCGTCTTCGCCGACATGGCCCGGATCCTCCCTGCCAACGTCTGGCTCAAGGGACTTTCGGTGAAGCAGCCGGAGTCCTCGGTGCTTGCCGATGGAACCACGAATACGGCCGCACCGCCGCCGGGGCAGGGGCAACTCGCTCCCACGGCCGTCTCCATCGACGGCTTCACCTACTCCCAGACCGATGTTGCCCGACTGCTCGCACGACTCGCGACGCTTCCGTCGCTCCGACGCGTCACCCTGACGTCGAGCGGCAGGGAGACGATCGGCAAGAAGGACGTCATTCACTTTGTGATCGTCGCCGACCTGAACCAGACTGGAGGTGTCTCATGAGTCAGCTGCTGCGCTCACCGAAGGGCAAGATCGGAGTCGGTGTGGCTGGGATCCTGGTCGCCGTCCTGGCCGTCTGGTTCGTCCTTGTCTCGCCACAGAAAGCGAAGGCCACCGAGCTCGACGCGCAGGTGAGCGCGTCGCGCGCCGAACTGTCGCAGCGTCGCCTGGCGCTCGCCCAGCCTTCAGCCAGTGTGACGGTGAAGCCGAGCGATCTCTACCGACTCACGAAGGCACTGCCCGGCAGTACCGACATGGCGGGCATCCTGCTCGACGTCAATCGGCTCGCAGGACAGAACAAGCTCGAGTTCAACTCGATCGCACCGGGAGCTGAGATGCTGGGCACGGGCTATGTGCAGCAGCCACTGAGCGTGGTCGTCAAGGGTCGCTTCGGCGACGTCTCCCGCTTTCTCGGTGACGTTCGCACACTCGTGAAGGTTCGCAAGGGCAGGCTTGACGCCCGGGGCCGCCTCTACTCGGTCTCACGCGTCGACATCACCGAGCCCGGCGACGACAAGAAGTTCCCGATGGTTCGGGCGACCGTGATTCTCAACGCGTACTCGTTCAGCTCGCCCGCTCCCACACCACCCGCCCAGTCAACGACCGCCGACACGTCCTCGAGCGGGACGGTCGCAGCAGGAGCGACCCCCTGATGGCCAAGAACAAGAAGGCACAGAACAACGCAGCCGCCAAGGCGAAGAAGCAGAAGATGATCCTCGGGATACTCGGCGTCGCGCTGCTCGGTATCGCCGTGATCCAGGGCCCGAAGCTGATGAAGCAGGTTCGCCCACCGGCCGTGACGGCGACGCCAGCCGCGTCGGCCGTCGCGCCTGCAACAGTCACTCCCGCAGCCCCGACCGGAACCGCGGTCGTCGTACGCACGACGTCCGGATCCGGACCGAAAGCAGTTCTGGCCGGCGTGACGATCAACGGCGGCGTCGCACCTGCGCCAGCCGAGGGCCAGCTGCGCTCGTTCAGCCTGTTCGTCCTCAAGGATCCGTTCCTGCCGCAGGCTTCGGACGAGGATCCCGCGGCTGCTGCGCCTCCTCCGGCGCCGGCTCCCGCTCCGAGCACATCGGAGGGTGGGACGAGTAGCGGAAGCGCCGGATCTGAGCCGACGGCCGTGCCTCCGCCCACCAATGCGACGATCACGATGAACGGTCAGGCATACGCCCTGACCGTGAAGGGCTCGTTCCCGAAGACCGACCCGCTGTTCACTCTCGTCTCGGTGAAGCCGAAGGTTGCAAAGATCGGTGTCGCCGGAGGGTCGTTCGAGAACGGGAAGACGATCGCACTACGGATGGGCAAGCAGACGATCCTCGTCAATGACGCCACCGGCGCCCGCTACTCGCTCAAGCTCGTCTACACCGGGATGGAGCCGGAGAAGACGGAGAGCTTTACCCAGGCCAAGAAGTGACGCTCCGCGACCGGATCACGAAGGACGAGTCCGGGGTCGGGCTCATCGAGTTGGTGATCGCGATCGCGATCATCAACATCGCGGTGATGGCGATGTTCGTGATGTTCCAGGCCGGCGGACTGGCGATCCTCCGCGCTGCGCGTACCTCCAACGCGTCAGTCGTGGCGGAGAAGCAGATGGAGCTGTACCGCGGGATGCTGTACGCCGACATCCGTCTCAACGACGGCCTCGTCGCGAGTGCGGACGCGACCCACACGGCAGCGCCCGAGTGGGTGAGTGCGGCGACGCAGAAAACGAGCGCGGCCTGCGTCAATACCAATGCGCCGTGCAAGCCGGTGCAGACGTCGTTCACCGGGCCCGACGGGAGGGCGTACCGCATCGACACCTACATCGTCGACGCACCGGTGACGAGTGGCCGCCTCGGCAAGTCCGTCACGGTGAACGTGTCCCTCGCTTCCAATCCGAGCAGCGTGCTCGCAAAGCTCAATGGAAACTTCGATCTTGCGACCGGTTGCATCTTTGGCAACACGACGGGATACGGGTGCTGAGCCCTCAAGCGTTGCGACCGCCCGGCCGATAGGAGGAGAGAGATGCCAGCATTTGCGTACAGCGCGATCAACGCGCAGGGATCCGAGCTCACCGGTGAGCTGCAGGCGACTGACCTGTCGGCCGCGCGCGATGCGCTGCGCGGCAACGGACTGCTGGCTCAGTGGGTCGAGGAGCTCACGGCACCGACTGCGGCGCGGAAGGGGTTCTTCGACAAGAAGAAGG
>JANOFZ010000209.1:0-2597 GCA_031413935.1 Thermoleophilia bacterium
GCAACGGGCGTTGTCGACGTGCTCGAACGAGCTCCAGAGGCCACATGAGGGCAACGCGCCTCCTCCTCAGAGAGCACATCAAGGAGATGATCCTCGAGCGCATCCTGACGGGTGTCTACGAGCCGGGGGAGCGGCTTGTCGAAACCCGGCTGGCGAAGGAGTTCGAGACGAGTCAGGTGCCGGTGCGGGAGGCACTACGTGAGCTCGAGGTTCTACGGTTCGTCGAGTCGGAGCCTTTTCGAGGAGCTCGCGTACGGGCCGTCTCGCGTGCTGAGATGGTCGAGATCTTCCCGGTCCGGTCGGCCATCGAGGAGGTCGCGGTGCGGGCTGCCACCGTGCAGCTCGATGGCGATGTCGAGGAGCTCGAGCGGCATCTCGGTGCGATGGAGAAGGCTGCCGCGGAGGGCGATCGGCACGAGCAGGTGAGCTCCGATGTCGAATTCCATCGCACCATCGTCGAGGCATCAGGGAACTCGATTCTGTGCGACGTCTGGCTCTCCCTCCGTGTCGAGGGCAGGACGATGATCACATCCCTCCGGGCGGGCATTGGTCTCGAGGAGATCGTTGCAATCCACGAGCCGATACTCGCCGCCATCCGCGCGAAGGATCCTGAGGCTGCTGCCGCCGCGATGCGCCGGCACTTCGACGTCCTCCGCACCATCCTCGACGAGGAGTCCCTATGAGTCGTCTGGTCGATCTGTCGATGCCCGTCCATCCCGGCATGCTCACGTTCCCCCGCGTGCCGCCGCCGGACATGCGTATCCACGAGACGTGGGAGGAGTTCGCGGAGCGGATCGGTGCGGCCGAGCACGGCGCGACCTGGCTGACCGCGAGCTACATGATCTCGCAGAACGATCACGTCGGGACGCACGTCGACGCCGTCAAGCACCTCCGTGGGCCGGACGCGCCCGGTGTCGAAGGGATCCCGCTCGAGTACTGCTACGGCGACGGAGTCGTCCTCGACTTCACGCACAAGGAGTCAGGGTCACGGATCTTCCCCGACGAGATCGACGAGGCGCTCGAGAAGATCGACTACACGCTCAAGGAGCGAGATATCGTGCTGATGCACACCGGCGCCGGCGCATACCAGGACGAGGAGCGATATCGCACTGACCACTGCGGGATGACTGCCGAAGCGACGCGGCACCTGATCGCCCACGGGGTACGGATGATGGGCGTCGACGCGATCACCTTCGACCCGCCGGTCTGGGCGATGTTCGAGCAGAAGCACTTCTGGGAGGCCCACCTGGTGATGATGGACGAGGATTACTGGCACCTCGAGAACCTGACCAACCTCGACAAGCTCCCCTCGCACGGCTTCAAGCTCTCCGTCTTCCCGATCAAGTGGATGGGGACGACCGCAGCGCCGGTGCGAGCCGTCGCGATCATCGATGACTGAGGTCGTCGTCTGGTTCGACGACAGCGCGTGTCTCGACGTTCGGATCGCCGGTGGCAAGGGCGCGAGCCTCGCGGCGATGGCTGCTGCCGGGATGAACGTCCCGCCGGGGTTCGTCGTTCGGGCTGACGTGATGGCATCGCTCGTCGACGCTGAGGCACTTCGGACCTGCGCAAGGGAACTCGACTGGGCCGGCGCACAGGAGCTCGTGGGCGCGTGCGCTCCTCCGCGGGAACAAATCGGCTCGGCCTACGAGCGTCTCGGTGGTTCCGTCGCTGTCCGATCGTCGGCCTGCGCGGAGGACTCCGAAGAGGCGAGCTTCGCGGGCCAGCAGGAGACATTCCTGGAAGTCGAGGGTGCCGAGGACGTCTGCGACCGTGTCGTCGAGTGCTGGGCGTCGTTCTTCAGCGAACGCGCCCTCTTCTATCGCTCGCAGAAGGGCTCGCTCGACGACCTCGACATGGCGGTTGTCGTGCAGACGATGATCGACGCCGAGAAATCGGGCGTTCTCTTCACGGTCGATCCGGTCGCACGGAGGCGGGACAGGCTTCTCGTCGAAGCCGTCTTCGGGCTCGGCGAACAGGTGGTGTCGGGGGAAGTGACCCCGGATCACTACATCGTCGACCGCAACGGTGACGTCAAGACGGAACGCCTCGTGCACGGAGGGGTGCTCACCCCGGAAGAGCTGAAGACGCTCGTCGCGGCGGGGACGTCTCTGGAGGAGCGCTTCGGGGGGCCGCAGGACATCGAGTGGGCCATCGTCGGTGACTCGCTATTCCTCCTCCAGTCACGGCCGGTGACGACGCTGTGATCGAGCGGGCGCAGGTCTGGATCGAGCCGTACTGGAACGCGGAGCACCTGCGTCGTGCGCTGGACTGGCTGCTCGTGCTCGATCCCGACGCGGGCGAGGCGTTGCGGTTGGCAGCACTCACCCACGACATGGAGCGGCACTTCCCTGGCGGGCCTGAGCAGGATCTCTCGATCCCGCCGGCCGAGAACCTCGAGTACCGGCGCGAGCACTCGGCGCGCTCGGCGCGGATCGTCGGCGCCTGGCTCCGCGACGAAGGAGTAGACGACGCGACGATCGCGGAAGTGGAGCGCCTGATTCGGCTCCACGAGGCGGGGGGCGACCCCGATGCGAACCTTCTCCAGGCGGCCGACTCGCTGTCGTTCATCGAGGTCAACATCGATATCCCCTACG
>JANOFZ010000210.1:0-4931 GCA_031413935.1 Thermoleophilia bacterium
GCGTCCCCGAGTGTGTGACATCCCCCGCACGACTCGGTGAAGACAACCTTGCCGGCGACCGTGTCCCCGGTCGCACCCGGTTCGGCTGGCTCGGTTGGTTCGGTCGGAGCGGGCGCTGGGGCCGGTGCTTTGCCGGTGCCCGCAACGCTTGCGACGTACGTTGAGACGTCGATCGCGTCCTGCCCTGTGACGATGTTGGCCTGCATCCCGGGTGCCCCGGTCGAGGGGTTCTCGATTGGATACGCGATCTGATCCCTGACGACCTGCACGAACGTGCTCTCGCCAAGACCGTTTCGCCGCGACTCAGCGAACGCATCATCGAGGTTCGGCCCAATAGTTCCGGTCGTGCCGGCGTCGGCGAGGATGTGGCAGCTCCCACACTTCGCCGTGAACAGCTCCTTGCCGTTCGTCTTGTCGCCCGTCGCCTCCGTGTAGCCAACCGTCTCGCCGCAGCCCGCACCGAGCAACACAGCAGTGGCAAGCGAGACAAGGGTGACGACCAGGGGCCGTCGATTCGAGCGAGGGACAATCGGCGTCATGCCGCGAGTCTATCCCGATTGCGATGCTTGCAGCTGCTTCAACTGTTGCTTGACGATCGGCGCATTCGGATCGTCCGGCGCCAGCTTCAAGAACGCCTTGAAGGCGAGGATCATCGTTGCCGCATCGCCCGCCTGCTGTGCGGCCTGGGCGAGCTCGAGCTGGACGTTGGGATCCTTCGGGCTGATCACCACGATCCTCTTGTAGGCGTTGACGCTCTCGGCCGACGCGCTCTGTGCCGCCTGGGCAAGCTCCTGGATCTTTGGCGAGGCCTGCGTCTTGATCAGGCCGCTGATCGAGTCCTCGAGCAGTGGCTGACCGTTCGGTGATGTGAAGGCTCCCGGGAATCCCTGGCCGGCGCCCTGATACTCCGCCTGGATCTGCAGTATCTGCGCCTCGCGCTGCTTCGTGCTCGCCTGGGCGAGGTAGAGGCTCGCGAGCTCGCGGAGTGCGTTCGTGTCCTTCGGCGCCAGCACGACAACAGTCCTCTGAGCCTCGATCGCCTCGTCTGTCTTACCGTCCGTTTGGAAGGCGGTCGACAGCTCACGCCAGGCTTCGAGGTCCTTCGGGTTCTCCTCGGTCTTCTTCTGGGCGCTCGAGATCGATGGGCCACCGCCGGCACCGCTGCCGCGAAGAACATCGCCGACACCCGTCCCGCCTGCGCCGACGCCGAAGAGAACGAAGCCACCGCCGAGAGCGACAGCGAGGAAGACGAACATCCACTTGGCATGCCGACGCAGCCGCGGGAAGAACATCGTGTCCTCGATCGAAGGCGCCGTCGACTTCTTCGCGCGTCGACTCGCCGCTAGGGCAGCATCTTGTTGCGGGCTCTTCGTGCTGCTCTTGTCGAATCGGGCCATCGAGACGTTCCTTTCACGTAGCGCTCTTCGCCGGCAATCAGAGTAGCTGCGACTCGGTCGGGTGATCCGCCGAGGACAACGGCGATAACAGGATCTTCAACCGGGTCTAACGGTGAGTTCACGAGCGAGATCACTGCCAGATCAGCCTGCTTCCCCGGAACGAGTGACCCGATCTGATCCTCGAGGCCGAGTACTCGTGCGCCGCCGAGCGTTGCGAGCTCGAGCGCATCTGCCGCCGTGAGGGCTCCAGGGTCGCCAGCGCGCGCCCGAGCGCCGACGATCGCGGCCCGGATCTCCTCGAACATGTCGAGCGACGGCGCCGACGCGGGGCTGTCGGTCGCAATCGAAACCGCAATGCCCGCCTCCCGTAGCTCCGCGAGTGGCGCTACACCGCAGCCGAGGTAGCCGTTCGAGCGGGGGCAGTGCGCGACACCCACCCCGTGACGCGCCAGGAGCTCGATCTCCTCGGCGTCAGCGTGAACGCAGTGGGCTGCTATCAGGCCCGGGCCGAGCAAGCCCTCGGCCGCGAGCATTCGTATCCCAGTCTCACCCGGCGGAGGCACGAGGAAGCGCGCGAGAGGACTCCAGTCTCCCACGCCGCTGACGAGCCAGTCCCGCTCGGCAGCGCTCTCCGCAAAGTGGGTCGCCTGCGGGATGCCAAGCTCGGCGCAGGCGCGGTAGATCTCGATCCTGCACGTGTACGGCGCATGAGGGGAGACACCCACGCGCACTCTGTCCGAGACCACGTGCTCGATGCGTGTCCGAGCCTCATCGAACCGCTCGAGCGGTTCGCCGTCGGTGCTGAAAACCTCGAGGTAGACGATTGCCCGCAGGCCACTAGCCGCCGCTGCAAGGGCCGTCGCGCCGGAGAAGCTGCAGTCGCCCACCGTCGTCACTCCCGATCGGAGTGATTCGTGGGCACCCACGGTTGCAATCGCGGCCATGTCGTCGAAATCGAGCGCGTCCTTGCGTTGGATGTGCATCCCGATCCAGGGGACGAATGGGAGTCCGTCCCCGAAACCTGCGTAGACGGCGTACTCGAGGTGCGAATGCGCGTTGACGAACCCGGGAATGATCACGCAGCCCTCGTGATGATCGCCCTGCCCGAGATCCTCGGCGCTCCCTACCGTCTCGATCGTGCCGTCGTCCGCGATCACGACCGCACCGTTCTCGATCGGTAGGCCCTCGACGGGAACGACCCAGTCCGCCGAGACGACCCTCACGGCCTGTCGTCCTCCGGAACCTCGGGCTCGTCAGAGGTCTCGACGTCGTTCACGTCCGTCACGGGTCGATCGTCGTCCGGAACCTCGGCCTCGTCAGAGGTCTCGACGTCGTTCACGTCTGCTACGAACTGATCGTCCTCCGGCAGGCCAGGCTCCGCTGTGATCTCGTCGCCTTCCGAAGACGTCTCGAATTGCTCCTCGGCAGGCAGGTTTCGGTTCCAGCGCTTTTCCATCAGGACCGAGAGCCAGATCGACGTCTCGAAGAGGATCAGCAGCGGGATCACCTCGAACGCGAGCGAGACGGGATCGACGGTCGGGAGCAGAACTGCGAACGCCAGCATGAGCGGGTACCCGATCCGGCGGTTGCGCCGCAGTTTCGCCGAGCTGAGGACGCGGATCCGGACGAGCGCCAGGATGAAGATCGGCATCTCGAACGCGATCCCGCTCGCCAGCAAGACGAGCGCCGTGAACGACAGGTAGTAGCTGGCGCGAATCTGGACGTTGTAGAGGTCGTCATCGAAGTTCGTCAGGAAGTAGATCGCCCTGGGGAGGATGACGAAGTAGGCGAACGTGACTCCCAGCGCGAAGAGGCCGGAGCCGATCACGATGAACACGCGCAACGTGCGTTGCGTCGCCTCGTCGACGGCCGGAGCGAGGAAGCCCCACAGCTGCCAGATGAGGATCGGGAGCACGATCGCGATCGCGGCCATGGCGCTGACCTTGACGGCCGTCGTGAACGGCTCGAGAACGGCGAGGGTGACAAGCGTCTTGTCGGAAGGAAGCGGCCGCTTCAACCACTCGATCAGCGTTGTGTGGAACGCGAACGTGAGGAGGAATGCCGGAATGATCGCTGCGATCGCGATCAGGAGTCGGTGACGGAGCTCCGTCAGGTGCTCGACAACGGTCGCCTCTTCTTCCGTGCCGAGACGGCGCGGGGCGAGCCTACGGAACATCCCTAGTCGGAGTTAGGAGACGGTGTCCCGCTCGCGCGATTCAGACGCGGCAGGTGCGGCGGGAACGGCCGGCTCGGCGACTGCGACAGGTGCAGCAGGAACGGCTGGCTCGGCTGGCGGCAGCAAAGCAGCGTCGTCGTCGTCCTTTGAGTCGCCCGTGACGGAGTCTTTGAACTCGCGCATCCCCTTGCCGAGCTGACGACCCATCTCCGGCAACCGCTTGGGGCCGAAAACGAGGAGCAGCACGAGCAGGAGGATGAGAAGCTCCCAGATACCAATTCCGAAAGGCATGGCGCGAGAGTAGCAGCGAACGACCCACAACTCTTGACTTTCGAGGGTCCGGGTACGATAGGAGCAGACCTTCCTGCGGTTTTCCCGCAAGGAAGTGCGGTTTTCCCACACGAGGCAAGGACGGAGAACAGTGGCACTGCTCGAAATCAGGAACCTGCACGTCGCGCTCGAGGACGGCACCCCCATCGTCAAGGGTGTCGATCTGACGGTCAACACCAACGAGAAGCACGCCATCATGGGCCCGAACGGCTCCGGCAAATCCACGCTCGCCTACGCCTTGATGGGGCATCCTTCGTACGAGATCACCGAGGGCGAGATTCTTCTCGACGGTACTGACGTCGTCGAGCTAGGGGCGGACGAGCGGGCGCAGAAGGGCCTCTTTCTCGCGTTCCAGTATCCGCACGCCATCCCCGGCGTCACCGTGACGAGCTTCCTGCGCAGCGCGATCAACGCGAAGCGCAAGGCGGCGAACGGCGGTGAGGACGATCCGATCGCGGTCAAGGAGTTCCGCATAGAGATGCTCGCCGCGATGGAACACCTGAAGGTGCCGCGCGAGCTGGCGCAGCGCTATCTCAACGACGGGTTCTCCGGCGGCGAGAAGAAGCGCGTCGAGATTCTCCAGATGGCAATGTTGAAGCCGCGCATCGCTGTTCTCGACGAGACCGACTCGGGCCTCGACATCGATGCCCTACGTGTCGTTGCAAACGGAGTGAACGAGCTCGTGGGCCCGGAGATGGGCGCCCTCGTGATCACGCATTACCAGCGGATCCTCAACTACATCACGCCGGATCACGTGCACGTCTTCGTGGACGGACGGATCGTGGCCTCGGGCGGCGCCGAGCTGGCGCAAAAGCTCGAAGCGGAGGGCTATGAAGCCTTCATCCCTGCAGGAGTCGGAGGCGAGGGCGCATGAGCACCACCGAGACCGACGTCGTCAAGGGCATTCGCAGCGAGTACCAGTACGGCTTCTCGAATCCCGACGAGGCGAAGGACTACTTCTTCAAGTCCGGCCGCGGCCTCTCCCACGAGGTCGTCGAGGCGATCGCCGAGCACAAGAACGAGCCACA
>JANOFZ010000211.1:0-5805 GCA_031413935.1 Thermoleophilia bacterium
CGAAGTCGCGCTCCTCGGGGGCGGCGCCACCGAGCGTGACGTCCACTCCCGCGCCGGCCGTGGCGGCGGCGGCCGGGAGCACCTTGTCCTGGAGGTTGGAGATCACGTCCCGGTTCTCGATCGACGAGCTGTCGCCCACCGGAAATGCGTCGATCAGCGCCGCGTCAGCCGTGCGCCAGGAGCCACCCGTCGGCGCCGTGACCGCCTCGATCCCCTCGGTGTCGGCCACGGCCGCTGCGATCGCGTCCAGCTTGGCCTGGTCCGAGGTGCCCTCGACGAGAACGGCGAACGGCTTGAAGACGCCCGCCGTGATCCCTGCGTCGGTCAGCGCCTGCCGTCCAGCGTCGGCATCACCTGCCGCCGGCTGCCGCGCCATCTCGGCATCGCCCGGGTTGATCTGCGAAGCCGGGATGAACAACAGAATCACCACCGCCATACCCGCGAGGAAGATGATGAGCGGCCGCTTGGCGACGATCCCCGCCCAGCGCACCCAGAACCCGGCCTCCGCGTTGTCGCGCGTGAGCAGGCGCTTCGGCATCACGCGGTAGCGGTTGATCTTCGGGCCGAGCATGCGCAGGAGCGCCGGTGTCAGGGTGATCGACGAGAGCACGCAGACGAGCGGGATGAGCAGCCCTCCGAGGCCGATCGAGCGGATGAACGGGAGTGGGATGAGCAGCATGCTGACGAGTCCGATCGCAACCGTCGTGCCCGAGACGATCACCGACCGCCCGGCGTGCTGCATCGTCTCGACGAGCGCATCGTCGACCGAGAGCCCCCGATCCATCTCCTCACGGAAGCGGAAGATCATCAACAGCGAGTAGTCGATCGAGATCCCGAGCCCGACGAGCGCGACGAGGAACTGCACGACGAGCGAAACGTCGGTGATGTACGTCAGCGCGAGCACACAGAGAAACGTCGTCAGGATCGATGTGACCGCCACGACGAGCGGCATGAGCACGGCCGGCAGGGTGCCGAAGACGAAGAGCAGGATCACGAGCGCTCCGATACCGCCAAGAAGCACCTCGATGAGCACGCTCGGGCCTCCGGCCTCACCCTGGGACTGGATGATCGCGTCGACGCCGGTGACGTTCGCCGTCACGCCCTCCGGAACGCTTGCTGCGACCGCCTCTCGCGTCTCCTCCACGGGTAAGAGCGTTGTGAACGTCGGCTCGCCGGCAGCGTAGATGTGGGCGAACATTGTCTTCCCGTCCTCCGAGACGAACGCGTCCTCCTTCGCCTCGAACCACGAGTTCGTGCGGGAGTCGTCGTTGACGCCGGCACCCGCCGCGATCGCAGCCTCGATGCCGGTCTGCTCGCGGATGTCACCGTCCTCGACGCTGAAGACGAGCACCATCGGGTACTGCCGGCCCGTCCCGAACTGGTCGAGCGTGCGTTGGTTCGCCTCGTAGGCGCTGTAGCCAGGGATCGAGAACTGCTGGTACCAACGATCCGCGAGCTTCCCGGCAGCGATCGCGCCGGCAACGGTGAGGAGCAGCCACAGGACGACGATCGCCCAGCGGCCGCGGATCGTCAGACGGGCGAGCGCTTCCACCTCGGGAACCTACCAACGAAGAACGAGGCTACGCGCCGGTCGGTACCCGCTCGCCGAACGCATGCCTGACGATCGGCTCCTTCGCCGCCTTGACCTCGTCGAGTCGGCGAACGGGTCGCGTGTGTGGGGCGCCTTTGAGGAGCTCCGGGTTCTCGGCCGCCTCGCGAGCGATCGTCTTCATCACCGCGATGAATGCGTCCAACCGCTCCTTCGGTTCGGTCTCCGTGGGCTCGATCATCAGCGCCTCGGGAACGACCAGCGGGAAGTAGATCGTCGGCGGGTGGACACCGTAATCCATCAGCCGCTTCGCGATGTCGAGCGCCGTGATCCCGTACTCCTTCTTCAGCGCCCGGGCCGAAAGCACGAACTCGTGCATGCAGAGCCGGTCGTAGGCGACCTCGTAGTCGTCCTTCAACTCGGCGAGGAGATAGTTCGCGTTTAGCACCGCCGTCTCGGACATCGCCTGCAGGTCGGGGCCGTAGGCCCGCATGTAGGCGTACGAGCGCACGAAGACGCCGAACGGGCCCGCGAAGCCGCGGACGCGGCCGATCGACTTCGGACGATCGCGCTCGAGGCGGAACGTGTCGCCTTCCTTCACAACCTGCGGTGAGGGCAGGAACGGTTCCAGGTCGGCGCGAACTGCGACCGGCCCACCACCCGGGCCGCCACCGCCGTGGGGCTGCGAGAACGTTTTGTGGAGGTTGTAGTGGACGATGTCGAAGCCCATGTCGCCGGGCCGCGACCGACCTACGATGGCATTGAGGTTCGCTCCGTCGTAGTAGAGGAGCGCACCCTGCTCATGGAAGATGTCCGCCACCTCGGCGATGCCCTCGTCGAACAGGCCGACCGTGGAGGGGTTCGTCAGCATCAATCCTGCTGTGCGCTCGTTCACCTTTGCGCGCAGGTCGTCGAGATCAAGATTGCCGCGCTCGGTCGTTGCGACCTTCTCGAGCTTGTATCCGGCCATCGTCACGCTCGCCGGGTTCGTGCCGTGCGCGGTGTCGGCCGTGATGATCGTGTCTCGTTGGTCGCCCTCACCACGATCGTTGAAGTACGCGCGCATCACCATCAGCCCGGTGAGCTCCCCCTGCGAGCCAGCGGCTGGTTGCAGCGTCACCGAAGGCAGTCCCGCCACTTCAGCGAGGATTGCCTGCAGCTCCCACATGAGCTCCAGCGCGCCCTGCGCCCCCTCGTCCTCCTGGTGCGGGTGCAGGTGCGCGAAGCCGGGCAGCTTCGATACGCGCTCGTTGACGCGGGGGTTGTACTTCATGGTGCACGAGCCGAGCGGGTAGAAGCCGGTGTCGATGCCGAAATTCCGATCGGCGAGGTTCGTGAAATGGCGCATGATCTCGTTCTCCGCGAGCTCGGGCAGCCTGGGTGGGCTCGTCCGCGCGAGCGCTTCCGGTACGTCGGGCACCGGCAGCCCGTAGTTCGGCACTCGCCCTGCTCGCCGGCCTGCCTGGCTCTTCTCGTAGATCAGCTCCATCAGGCACACACCTCCTCGAGCACGTCGGCGAGACGGTCGACGTCGGCTGGCGTTCGCTTCTCGGTCAGCGCGACGAGGATGACGTCGTCCATGCCCTCGTAGTCGCGCCCGAGGCAGTAGCCGGGATGCACTCCCATCGCGCGGGCGTCACGGACGACGTCGCGCGCGGGACGCGGCGTGCGGAACGCAACCTCCTTGAAGAACGGCTGCTCGAACGCGACCGGAAGCGCGATTCGCTCCTTCGCGTAGCCAGCGAGCGACATGCACGTCTCCCCGAGCTCACGAAGCCCCTGCGGCCCGAGCCAGGCAAGCGTGACGAGGCCACCGAGCGCGAGCAGCGTCTGGTTGGTCGTCATGTTCGACGTCGCCTTCTCGCGGCGGATGTGCTGCTCGCGCGTCTGCAGCGTCAGCACGAAGCCGCGGTCGCCGTCGAGATCGGTCGTCTGCCCAACGATCCGGCCCGGCATGCGCCGGATGAAGTCGGTGCGGGCGGCCAGGAAGCCGTAGTGCGGGCCGCCGTAGCTCTGCGAGTTGCCGACACTCTGGCCCTCGCCGATCGCCATGTCACAGCCGTACGCCCCGGGTGCTTCCAGGATTCCGAGTGACGTCAGATCGACGTGAGCGACGGCGAGTGCTCCCGCCTCGCGGGCAGCAGCTGCAAGAGCCGGAGCGTCCTCGAGGCAGCCGAAGAAGTTCGGCTGCGGGAAGATGACCGCTGCCGCACCCTCGGCGGCCGCTGCGATGCGCTCGGGGTCGGTAACGCCGTCTATATGCCCGACCTCGACGACCTCGAGCCCGAACCCGGGCGCATAGGTCTTGACGACCTCGCGCACCTGGGGATTGAGCGTCTCGGCGAGGACGATCTTCGTCCGACCCGTGGCGTGCTTGGCGATGAAACAGGCGTCGGCGGCAACCGTGAAGCCGTCGTAGCCGGACGCGTTCGATACATCCATGCCGGTGAGCTCGCAGATCGCCGTCTGGTACTCGAAGATCGCCTGGAGCACGCCCTGACTCATCTCGGGCTGATACGGCGTGTAGGCCGTCAGGAACTCACCCCGCTGCAGGATCGCGTCAACGATGGCGGGGACGTAGTGGTCATAGATTCCGGCACCGAGGAACGACAGCTCGACACCGGTGTGGACGTTCTTGGCCGCGAGCTCCTCGAAATACCGCACGAGCTCCGACTCGCTGAGCGCCGGTGGGACGTTCAGCTCACCCGCAAACCGGACGGGCTCGGGGACCTGCTCGAACAGATCGTCGATGGACGAGACGCCGATCGCCGCAAGCATCTCGTCACGATCCTGCTCGGTGAGCGACAGGTACCCGGCGGTCATTGCTCTGCCACGACGACCCGGTACGCCTCCACGTCGAGGAGATCGTTGCGCTCTGTCGGATCGGAGAGGCGAATGCGGACGAGCCAGCCCTCACCGTACGGGTCCTCGTTGATCGACTCGGGCTCTTCGACTGCCTTCTCGTTGACCTCGAGAATCTCACCGGACAGAGGCGAGATCACATCGGAGACGGCCTTGACCGACTCGACCTCACCATAGGCCTCGTCCTTCACCGCCATGTCCCCAACGGCTGGTGCCTCGAAGTGCACGAGCTCACCGAGAGCGTCCTGGGCCCACCATGTGATCCCCAGCACTGCCTCGTCACCCTCGATGCGCGCCCAGTCGTGCTCGGGGTGGTACTTCAGATCCTCCGGATACATCTCCGCACCTGCCACTTACCTCTCCTCCTTCACGTAGATCGGTTTCTTCACAACGTGCGCCTGCTTCGGCTTGCCGCGGACGTCGACGACGAGCTCTGTGCCAGGGCTCGCGAGAGCGCTCGGGACGTAGCCCATGCCGATCCCGACATCCAGCATCGGCGAGTGCGTGCCGGACGTCACGGTGCCGCCTCCGACGAACTTCATCCCCTGGCGCGGCACGGCCCTCTCGTCCATCACGAACGCAACGAGCTTGCTCGCCGGACCTTCCTCCTTGATCCGGCGCAGGTCTGTGACGCCGGAGAACTCCTTGTCCAGTGCGCACGTCCAGCCGAGGCCAGCGGAGATCGCATCGGTCTCGCCGGTGATGTCGTTGCCGTGCAGCGGGTAGCACACCTCGAGCCGGAGGGTGTCGCGGGCGCCGAGGCCGCACGGGGTCGTTCCCGTCGCAACGATCGCATCCCAGAGGTCGACCGCGTCCTCGGCCGGGCACATCAGCTCGACGCCCTGCTCGCCGGTGTACCCCGTGCGGCAGATCATCACCTCGACGCCGAAGACCTCACCCATCGAGTGCGTAAACGGAGGCCCATCAGCGAGGCCGAGTGAGGAGAGCGCAGTCGGGCCCTGCACGGCGAGGAGCGCGTACTCGTCGGACGCGTCGCGCACCTCGGTGCCGGAGATCTCGCGCTCCTTGAGCCAGGTGTAGGCGGTTTCACGGTTCCCGGCGTTCACGACGAGGAGCGTGTGGAACGGCCCGAGCCGGTACGCGATCAGGTCGTCGACGATTCCGCCGCTGTCGTTCGTCAGCAGCGTGTATTGCGCCTCGCCGTCCGCGAGTCGCGAAAGATCGTTCGAGAGCAGGCTCTGAAGCAGGTCGGCCTGCCTCGGGCCCTCGACGTGGAACTGTCCCATGTGCGAAACGTCGAAGACCCCACGGTCGCGGCGGACGGCAAGGTGCTCGGGGATCACGCCGTTGTACTGGACGGGCATCTCCCAGCCGGCGAAGGGAACCATGCGGGCACCGAGCGCGACGTGGCGGTCGTGCAAGGGCGTCTGCTT
>JANOFZ010000212.1:0-3501 GCA_031413935.1 Thermoleophilia bacterium
GTCGGAGCCATGAACGATGTTCTCCGACAGCAGCGTGGCGAAGTCTCCACGGATCGTGCCCGGCGCCGAGTCCGCCGGATTCGTTGCTCCCATCATCCCTCGCACGCCGAGAATGGCGTTCTCGCCGCGGACGGCGAGCGCAAGTACGGGACCTGACGTGATGAACGTGACGAGCTCACCGAAGAACGGCCGCTCCTTGTGCTCGGCGTAGTGCTGCTGAGCGAGGGCACGGGGGATCTTCAACAGACGGGCGCCGCGCAGCTCGTAGCCGCGACGCTCGAAGCGGGAAACGATCTCGCCGCAGAGTGCGCGACGGACGCCGTCCGGCTTGACGAGAACGAGTGTGGTTTCAGTGGCCATAGGCGCGGAAGCCTACCTCGTCTGTCGACTCCGCAAGGGCTGCAGTGGCACCTCGCCTAGCGCAGCAGAGTGCGGGACGGGCTCCGCACAGTACGGGCACGCTTGCCAGATCGCCTCGAGGGGAGCCCCGCAGGACGAGCACGCCTGCTTCAATCGGGTCGTGCAGACAGGACAGACGAGGAACGATGCGTCGACGTGGCCGCGACATACGGGGCACCGAAGGTCCCGCTCGGCGAGCCGCTCTTCGAGCGCACGGTTGTCGAGCTCACGATCACGCCGCTCCTCGATCGAATCCGGGGGGCGCAGAAAGAGGTAGACGATCGGCCCGATGAACGGCGGCACGAGCCCGAGCACCGCAGCCATCACGACGAGCCACAGATCGTCGATGCGGCGGCGAGCGTCCTTGAAGACCCAGAACGCCGTCGTCAGCCAGAACACGACGACAAGGAACCCGGACAGGTTGCGGGCAAGAATCCAGGTGTTCGAATCGAAGAAGGCGTCGGCAATCATCGGCGGTGCATTCCAGGCTTAGAGAAGAACCTTGCCGAGGATATACCCGCACGCGAACGCCGCACCGACGATGAGTGTCACGACGATGAGCGCGAAGGTGAGCACGCCCAGTCGCTCTCTCATCCGCGAGCGACGCCTCATCGTCGATCCGCCGCTTCGAGATCGGCGAGAAGGTAGAGCGATCCGGTCACGAGAACGGGGTCGGCCAGGGCGTGGGCACGACGGAGCGCCGCGGTCGGGTCATCCACCGCTTCCACGGTGGAGAAGTACGGTCGGGCACGTTCGGCAAGGTCTGCTGCCGGCAGCGAACGTGAATTCGATGACCTGGTGGCGACGAACCGACTCCCGATCGAGGCGAGTCGCCGAAGCATCAGGTCGACATCCTTGTCCGTGAGGATGGAGGCGCAGATCGTGTAGTCGGCCGCGGGGAGGTGGGCGATGAGCCAGGTGACCCCGTCCGGGTTGTGCGCGCCGTCACGGATCTCAGAGGGCCTCGCCTCGAGCCGGCCGGGGAGCGAAACGGTCGCGGGCAGATCGACGGAATGCCCGACGAAAGCCGAGGCAGCCTCGCGCACACCGCCGATCTCGATCCTCCCTCGCGGAACGAGCGGTCGGAACGTGTCGTCCGGAAGAATCACTATCGTGTCGTCAGTATGGACAACAGCAAGCTTCTCCGTCGCGATCGCCTCGATTGTCTCGCCGAGGACATCCGTGTGCTCGAGCCCCACGTTCGTGAGCAGAACCACCTGCGATCTCAGCACGTTCGTGGCATCGAATCGCCCTCCAAGCCCGGCTTCGACGACGGCGACATCGACCTCCGCGTCCGCAAACGCCCACAACGCCGCGGCCGTCATCGCCTCGAACTGCGTCGCCCCGACCCGTTCCGCCACGGGCCGGATCTGTCGCAGCGCCCGTTCGAGGTCACCGGGCCGACCGTCGATCCGCAGCCGCTCGTTCCAGTCGCGGACGTGCGGCGAAATCGTCGAGCCCACCGAGAGGCTCTCGGCGAGAAGGATCTGCTCGATCGTCATGGTCGCGGTGGACTTGCCGTTCGTTCCGACGACATGCACGGCGGGGTAAAGGCGCTGCGGGTCGTCGAGGGTAGCGAGCAGGGCCGTCATCCGCTCGAGTCCGAAGCCGTCCTCGGGCCACGGGCTGAGGGCCGCCAGCCAGGAGAGATCGTCGCTCACGTCGGGCTCTCGGGTGGACGCGCGGTGCGAGGCCCGGGTCGCGGCCGGCTGCGAGCTCGACTCCGTGCGCCTCGTATGGCGGCACACCTCGCCAGCTCGCTCCTCGCCATGGGTCGCTCCCACACGAGGAGCTCCTCACTCCTCGGTGCCGGCGAGCGCCTCGAGCTCACGCCTGAACCGCTCGAGCTTCGCGCGCTCACCGTCGACGACTGCAGGCGGGGCGCTCGTAACGAACTTCTCGTTGGCGAGCATCACCTCTGCCCGCAAGATCTCCTTCTCCAATCGTGCAATCTCCGGCCCGGCATCGCCGGCCACCTTCTGGCGGTCGGGCCGCACGACGGCCGCGAAGATCCGCCGCTCGTCGTCGGAGTCGAGCGCAACCTGCACGCCGCTGCGTCGGAACGTGACGGCGGCTTCCTGTACGCGCTCGAGCGCCTGGCCGTCGGCACGGAAGCGACCGTCGGTCTCGAGCCACGCCGACACGATCAGCCGGCTCCGCGAGCCCGGAAGATACGACCAGATCTCTTCGGTTACGTGGGGAAGCATCGGGTGGAGCAACACGAGAAGTCGCTCGAGGGCAGCGAGTGCCGTTGCGGTTGCGGTGGGCTCGTGCTCGTAGAGACGTGGCTTGACCGCTTCCGCGTACCAGTCGCAGAAGTCGTCGAATGTGAGGTGATAGAGCGCGTTGGCAGCGGTCGCGAAGTCGAACGCCGCCCACGCAGCTTCGACCTCCTCGCGGGCTGCGTCGATCCGAGCGAGAATCCAGCGCTCCTCGAGCGCGGTCGGCTCGATGCCTGGCTCAGCGTCGCCTGCGTTCTGCAGGATGAGACGCGCGACGTTCCAGAGCTTGTTCGCAAGCTTCCGGCCTTCCTCGATCGCTCCCGGCGAGAAGCGGACGTCCTGCGTGGACGAGATCTTGAGGAGCCCGTAACGCGTCGCGTCCGCCCCGTGTGCGTCGATCATCTCGATCGGATCGACGCCCGTGCCGAGGCTCTTCGACATCCGGCGCCCGTCGGTCGCGAGCACGGTCGAGTGGATGATCACGTCCGTGAACGGCACCTCGCCCATCACCTCGAGCCCCGCCCAGATCATGCGGTTCTCCCACAGGCGGATGATCTCCCGTGCCGTCGAGTTGACGTTCCCGGGGTAGTACGCCGTGAGCTCCGGCGTCTCATCGGGCCACCCGAGCGTCGCGAACGGCCAGAGCGCCGACGAGAACCAGGTGTCGAGGACATCCGGGTCACGGGTCAACACGACGCCGGTGCCCGCGCGCTCCTGCGCCTCCTCCTCCGTCACTGCGCAGATCGCCTCGCCGTCCGGTGTCGTCCAGATCGGCAGCTGATGCCCCCACCAGAGCTGGCGCGAGAGGCACCAGTCGGGAATCTCCTCGAGCGAGGCGATGGCAAACCGATGCTGCGATTCGGGATGGAAGGTAACGCGC
>JANOFZ010000213.1:0-1661 GCA_031413935.1 Thermoleophilia bacterium
CGATCATCGTGCTGCTGTTCGTCTTCCGCACGTTCGTTGCGATGCTCATCCCGATCGCGCTCGCGATCGTCGCGCTGATCACCGCGTTCCTGCTGCTCTTCATCCTCGCCGGGTTTACGAAGATCAACACAATCACACCGATTCTCGTCTCAATGATCGGCCTCGGGGTCGGGATCGACTACTCGTTGTTCATCGTCACCCGATTCAGACAGCTCCTCCACGATGGGCGCTCGAAGCAGGAGGCGGCGGCCGAGGCCGGCGCGTCGGCCGGGCGCGCGGTCATCTTCGCCGGGCTCACGGTCGCGATCTCGGTCGCCGGGCTCGCGTTCATCGGCCTCGACTTCGTGACAAAGCTCGGGATCGGCAGCTCGCTTGGTGTGCTGACGACCGTCTTGATCGCTAATTCGCTTCTGATCGCGGTTCTCTCGCTCCTCGGGCACAAGATCGATCGACTCAAGATCCCCTTCATCCGTGCGGTCGACGACTCCGAAGAAGCGCGCGACCGGACGCCCATCGCCCGCTGGGGCAGGTTCGTAACGGCCCATGCAAGGGTCGTCTTCCCCGTGTTGCTGATTGCCGGTTTCATCCTCGCCGGGACATCGGGCCTCGTGCGCCTCGGCGCCGCCGACCAGGGGACGCAGCCGCTCGAGCAGACGAGCCGGCGTGCATACGACCTGCTGGCAGAAGGGTTCGGAGCGGGCTTCAACGGGCCGATTCCGATCGTCGTCGACGTGAACGGCGACAAGGAGGCTGCGACGCGCGTCTACGAGGGCGTCAAGGCCCTCGACGGGGTAGCGTCGGCCGGCGAGCCGCAGTTCAACGACCCGGGTACGGTCGCGATCGTCTTCGTCACTCCGGACTCGGCGCCCCAGGACGAGGCGACCGACACGCTGGTCGACAAGCTTCGCGGAGACATCGTCCCCGCAGCGGTCGCCGGTGGTGACGCGGCCGCCTACGTGTCCGGCCAGACCGCGGCCTTCAAGGACATCGCGGATCAGATCATCAGCCGGATGCCGATCTTCCTGCTGTTCATCATCGGCGTCACATTCATCGTGCTCGCGATGGCGTTCAGGTCGATCGTCATCTCGGCGACGGCCGCCGTAACGACGCTCCTCTCCGCCTTCATCGGGTTCGGCGTCCTCGGCCTCGTTGTGCAGCAGGGTCATCTACTCGGCCTGACCGGCCTCGACAAGACGGGGCCGATCGAGACGTTCGTGCCACCGATCGCCTTTGCAATCCTGTTCGGGCTCTCGATGGACTACATGGTCTTCATCATGAGCCGGATCCGTGAAGAGCACGTCCACGGCCTCGATACGCGGGCGGCGGTCGAGCACGGCATCTCGGCAATCGGCCGCGTCGTCGTTGCTGCGGCATTGATCATGGGCACCGTGTTCGCAGCGTTCATCCTTAGTGCCGACCGCGTGCCGAAGGAGTTCGGTTTGCTCCTTGCGGTCGCGATCCTCACCGACGCGCTCGTCGTGCGCATGACGCTCGTCCCCGCCTTCCTCACGCTGATGGGTGAGAAGTCCTGGTACATGCCGCGCTGGCTCGACCGCGTGCTGCCGAACATCACGATCGAGCCACCGCACGACGGCGAGCCCGTGTCCGCCCCGGTCGCTCCTGCGACCGAGCCTGCCGGCGGAGGCTGACGGAGCGACTCG
>JANOFZ010000214.1:0-8795 GCA_031413935.1 Thermoleophilia bacterium
CGTTCCGCTGCGATCGCTGCGTTGTTCAGGTAGCAGGAGCCACCGTAGGCAGAGCGCGTGACGTGATGGCCGGGGGGCCGACAGCAGGCATAGACCGCCTTGCGACCGCTGGAAACGAGATCAGCCGCCGTGAGTGCCACATCCGCTGCTCCCCGGGCCGCCTCCCAGGTTCCCGGCCCGATCAGCGTCATCGTGTCGAAGCAGAAGGCACCCGGGCGAGCCCAGGTCGCCGCAGGCACGAGCGGCTCGAGTGAGCCGATCAGACCGGGGTGCGGGAAGATGTAGGGGACAACGCGATCCTGGCCTGGATCCTCTGGAAGTGCTGCTCCCTCCCAGTCCTTCCAGGCCGAGGCGAGGAACGCGAGGAGCCCAGGGTCGTGCACCGCCTCGATCGCTGCGTCGTCGTGACGAACGGCTGGAACGACCTCGGCACCCGCGCCCGCAAGTGCTGCCCGAATCGCTTCGGCACGTTCGGGTACGTCTGCTGCCGGCGTCCTGACGCCGACCCAGATCTCGGCCGCCGGCTCGTGCAGCCGATGGTCGTCCGACCAGACGACGGGGATCGAGAGGGCCATGGCGGCGACCCTATAGTCTCGTCGCCATGGACGGGAAGACACTCCGACAGCAGGGCCTGCGGATCGGCCATCTCGAGCCCGGTGCCGCGAACGCAATCACGGACGTCGCAGGCGTCCAGGTCGGTCATGTCACGGTCGTGCGCGATGAAGCGGCTCAGCCGGTGGGACGTGGAATCGCCCGAACCGGTGTCACCGCGATTCTGCCCGGTGGTGCAGGATCGGCGTTCCGCCACCCGATCCCGGCGGGAGCGACCGCACTGAATGGCGCCGGCGAGCTGACGGGGTTCCTCCAGATCTCGGAATGGGGGCTGATCGAGACACCGATCTACCTCACCTCGACGATGGCGGTCGGGCGCGTGTTCGATGGCGCCGTCGCAGTCGCCTGCGCGGCCGACGCGGGAGTCGGCAGCGACGACGTCGTGATCCCTGACGTCGGCGAGTGTGACGACAGCTGGCTCAACGACGCGCGCACCGTACAGGTCGAGGCAGCGGACGCAGGGCGTGCAGTGGCCGCCGCGCAGGGCGGAGAGATCGCACAGGGATGTGTCGGAGCCGGCACCGGGATGACCGCATTCAGCTGGAAGGGTGGGATCGGCTCGGCGAGCCGGCTCGTGACAGACGTCGAAGCCACGGTCGGCGTGCTCGTGCTCGCCAACTTCGGCGAGGCGCGCGATCTCCGCATCGACGGTGTGCCCGTGTTTCCCACGGTTGGCGACGGCCTCGATCCACGCCGCCCCGCGGGCAGCTGCATCGCCGTCGTCGCAACCGATGCGCCGCTCCAGGCTGCGCAGCTCGAACGCCTCGCCCGGCGCGCCGGCCTCGGGCTCGCGCGCACCGGCTCGGTCGCCCATCACGGGAGCGGCGAGATCTTCGTTGCGTTCTCCACGGCGGGGGGCGAGCGAGACGACTCGCCGCCAACGCGCATGTCGCGCCCCTCGGTTCCCGACGGCCACCTCGACGCGCTCTTCTCGGCCGTGGTCGAGGCGACGGAGGAGGCGGTTCTCAACGCCCTCTGGGCCGCAATCGACATAACGGGCCGCGAGGGACGAGTCGTGCGCGCACTTCCCCACGAGCAGGTGCTCGGGCTACTGCGCCAGCACGGGCGTTTGCTGTAGGGCGCGACGCGCACGCGTCGCCACGCGTCGCCACGCGGCGCTTGCGGTGCGGGCGGTGCGGGCGGTGCGGGCGGTGCGGGCGGTGGCCGGCTTTAGCCGATCGCCCGGGTTACTCTCGTCGTCCGTGACGCCTTGACCCAGGGGAGCGGCTGAAGCCACCCCCCAGAGGGAAGCGGCTTCGCCGCGCTGTCCTTTACAACCGCCCCGATCGGACGATGCCCCAGACGAGCCAGACCGCGAAGGCACCGGAGAGAACGAACCCGACGAACGCGACAAGGCCCAGAGGGCCGCCGTTGGAAAGGGCGCCGACGATCGCCGACCCGACGAGCCCGCCGAGCACGATCAGCGCGACGGCGATCCGGTTGACGGCGTGGTCGATGTGGTAGGTGATGTCGTCGAAGCCCGGGTTCCGGATCTGGACCGTCAGCTGCCCCTGACGGGTCTGCTCCATCACGTCGCGCACCTGATACGGAAGCTCTCGCGCGACGCCTCCGAGCTCGCGGATCTCGGACTGGGCGCGCAGCGACAGCCGCCGCGGTGAGAACCGCTCAGCAATCAGCTGGCGCGCGTAGGGCTTTGCGACCTCGAAGACGTTGAAGCCGGGATACAGCTCCACACCCACCGCACCGAGCGTCGCGATCGCCTTGTCGAGCGTCACGAACCGGCTCGGGAGACGTAGGTTGAGCGCGTAGATGAGGGCGAGACCTTCACGAATCACCTCGATCGGATCGATATCCGAGACGCTCGAGCCGTAGTACCGGTAGAAGAGCTCCTCGATCGCCTCCCTGAGCTCGTCTTCCCTCTCGGGTGGATAGCGCAGGCCGAGCTCGGCGAGCCGCCGCGGCAGCGCATCAACGTTCTCCGTTGCCGCGTCGATGAAGAGACGCGTCAGGTTCGTCATGTCCTCGTCCGTCAGCCGCCCGGCGAGCCCGAAGTCGACAAGGCCAATCCGGCCGTCGTCGAGGAGCAGGATGTTCGCGGGGTGCGGATCGCCGTGGAAGAAGCCGTGGCGGAAGATCATCGTCATCCATGCGTCCGTCATCCGGTAGGCGAGCTCTCGGCGCTCCTCCATCGAGCGTGACTCGAGATCCAGATCGGCAAACTGCTCTCCCTCGAGATACTCGAGCGTCAGCACACGCGCAGACGAGTAACGCCAGACGACCTTCGGTACCGCCACCTCGGTCGAGTCGCCGAAGTTGCGCCGGAACGTCTCGGCGTTGCGGGCCTCGTGGTTGTAGTCGAGCTCCTGTCGGATCGCACGCGCGAACTCGTCCACGAGCGCCTCCGAGTCAACGAAGTCCAGGGCGTGGATCCGTTCCTTGACGACCTTCGCTGCCGACCGCATCAGCTGGAGATCCGACTCCACCTGGCGCGGAGCCTCGGGGCGCTGCACCTTGACTACAACCTCGTCGCCCGTTGGCAACGTGGCCCTGTGCACTTGCCCGATCGAGGCGGCCGCGAGCGGCGTCTCGTCGAACGAGAGGAAGGCCTGCTCGATCGTCAGGCCAATCTCTTCCTCGACGACCCGCCGAACCTCGGCGAAGGCGATCGGCGTTACGTCGTCCTGCAGCCGCCGTAGCTCGACGATGATGTCGGGTGGCATCACGTCCGGGCGCGTCGAAAGCAGCTGCCCGAACTTGACGAACGTCGGGCCGAGCTCATCGAGCATCTCGCGCAGACGGCGGCCACGGTCGGCGAGCTGGGTGTTGTCATTACTCCGTCGGCGGTCGACCAGGTAGCCGAAGCCGTGTCGCGTCGCGACACGACCGATCTCCGACAGCCGGCCGATTCTCCGCTGGGGGCGCGCGGTCTCCATCGTCATAGTGTCGCGGGAAGAAGCCGTTCCGGCTAGAGGCTTGGTGTGGATTGGAAGTGCGTTTGGGGCGGTTCTGCACCAAGGAGCGTGTTCGACGGGGTCGGCGTAAAGGCTGGTGGCCTTGATGTCGACCGCGGCGGACGCGATCCGCAGTGTGCAGGGCCGCATCCAGACGTGCTGCTAATCCACATCACGCCTCCGTGATCGGCTTCTCGAGCAACCGGACACGATGCTCGAGCTGCGCGACGCGAAGCGCGAGATCGTCGGCCTCGTCGCGGCGGACGACGCCAAGCCGCTCGAACGCCTTGTCGGCCGTGCCCGACGGAAGCGAGCCCAGCTTCTCTGCCTCCGCGCGCCAGCTCGCGACGGTGTCCCTAACCGCACTGCGCATCTCTTCCCGCTCGATGCCGACCCGACGCGCAAGGTCATCGGCAAGCGCCTCCGAGGCCTCGACGGTCAATGACGCCCACCCGAGCGCCGCGAGTGCGAGCTGCTCAAGGGAATGTGGCGTCGACGTGCGAGAGCCAGAGCCGTCACCACTGCCGTTGTCGTCCATGGATCTCATTGTACTCGCTTGGGGACATACGGCTCGTGAGCCGTCCCGATGACCTCACCGGAAACCCGTAGGGGAGAGGCGCAGCCTCTCCCGGGATCGAGCACAGCGACCACCGGCCTCGGGGGCAAACAGGCGTAACGTTACGCGAAGCGGCTCTAGCGGGCGCGGCCGTGTGGCCGGTTCGAGCGACGGGCTCGCCGACGATCGCGCGCAGACGAGTCCGCCGGCTTCGCCTGCGGGGCCGCCTCGGGCTCGGGGGCGAGCAGCTCGTCGGCCTCGGTGACGAGCGTCGCAGACGACGCGTCGAGCAGCACAGTTCCGCCCACGGACTGGATCTCCCCCGTCTCCTCATGCTTGCGCCGTGCGTACTCGGGCTCGCGCTCCTTGATCCAGTCGAGCAGCGGAGCCGCAACGAAGATCGACGAGTAGGCGCCCGAGGCGATCCCGATGAAGAGCGCGAAGGCGAAGTCGTTGAGCGTCGCACCGCCGAAGATCAGCAGCGCCACGATCGGGAGCAGCGTGATGAACGTCGTTGCGAGCGACCGAGGGATCGTCTCCCAGAGCGAAACGTTCGTGATCTGCCGGAACGACCCGCGCTTCATCAGCGGGATGTTCTCCCTGATCCGGTCGAAGATGATGATCGTGTCGTAGATCGAGTACCCGAGCACCGTGAGCACCGCGGCGACCGTGGCGGTCGTCACCTCCCGACCGAGGAGCGCGTAGATCCCGATCGTGATCAGAACGTCGTGGATAAGGGCGACGATCGCGGGCACGGCGAACTGCCACTGGAACCGCAGCGAGATGTAGCCGACGATCAGGAGCAGCGAGACGATGATCGCCAGAATGGCGCTCTTCGCAATCTGCTTTCCGAAGCTCGCCGAGACGTTCTTGATCCCGAACGCGTCCGCATTCACGGTCTTCTTCAGGTTCGCCGTGAGCTCGGTCGATTCGTCCGTCGTCAATGTCTCGGTGCGAATCTGGAAGCTCTTGTACTGGTCGTTCGTGGACGGGCCGCGACCCTGGATGACAGCGTTTGCCTGGCCGACCTTGGCTGCCTGAAGGCGTACCTGCGTGAGCGAAGTCGGCGCCGGCGTCGTGAAGCCGATCTGGGTGCCACCCTTGAAGTCGATTCCGAGATTGAGATGCAGGATCGCGATCGAGAGCACCGAGACCGTGAGCACGGTCGCAGAGATCCCTGCCCAGAGCCGGCGCTTGCCGATGAAGTCGATCTTCAGCCACGACGGAATGCCGCCTCCCGAGGTACCGATCACCTTGGGGTTGTTGAGGAACTTCGAGTCGGCCAGCAGCGACAGGAATGCGCGCGTCGCGAGCACCGCGGTGAGCATCGAGATCGCGGTACCGATCAGAAGCATGAGGGCGAAGCCGCGCACGGACGACGTCGCGACGGCGAAGAGCACGAGCGCCGTGATCGCGGTGACGACGTTCGCGTCGACGATCGTCGCGAAGCCCTTCGTGTAGCCCGTCTGGATCGCTGCTTTGACGCTGCGCCCGGCTCGCGCCTCTTCCTTGATGCGTTCGAAGATGACGACGTTCGCGTCGGCTGCGACGCCGAGCGTCAGCACGAGGCCGGCGAAGCCGGGGAGCGTCAGCGTCACGTTGAAGACGAGGATCGCGGCGTAGAGAAACGCCGCGTAGATGCCGAGCCCGAGAACGGCGACGAGGCCGAGGAAGCGGTAGAAGACGAGCAGGAAGAGCGCGACGAGGAGCAGCCCGACGATCGCTGCTGTCTTGGCCTCGTCGAGCGAGTCCTTCCCGAGCGTGGCCGAGATAGCGGTCTGGTCGAGCGTGACGAAGTTGACGGGAAGCGCGCCTGTCTGAAGCACGAGCGCCAGGTCCTTCGCCTCCTGGATATCTCCGATCCCGGAAATCTGGGCATTCCCGGAGATCCCGCCGGAGAGGCTGCTGTCGGTGTAATCGATCTGCGGCCACGACCTGATTTCGCGGTCGAGCACGATCGCGAAGTGCTGCGGTGCGTTCCGGAGCTTCCCGCGCAGGTACTCGTTCCGCGTGATCTCCTGGAACCTGTCACTGCCCTTGTTCGTGAACTCGAGGGAGACGATCGGCTGGTTCGACTGCGTGTCGAAGTCCTGTCTCGTGCCGGAGAGCTTGAGGTCCGCGCCTGTCATCTGCGGCACGGTCGGCGGCGTGTACCTGAAGAGGTAGTACGAGGTTCCGGTTGGCGCCGTGTTCACGCCGGGACAAACGGCGGCCTGAACACCGCAGGAGATCACAACGGTGTCCTTCGGCGTCCCGAGGAGCTTGTACCCGTCGGGCACCTTGCCGTCGTAGTTGCTGAGCGCCTTCTCCTTCGTCGAGACCGGACCGGCAACGAGTTTCTTCTTCTTGTCGAACAGCCACCACTGGTCGGACTCACCGTCGACGAGCGTCTGCTGCCCTGCGAGGAGCGCATAGACCGAATCGCGCGGCTGTGGGTTTCCGTTGATGTCGACCGAAGGCGAGACGAGGCTCGTCTCGAGGTCGTAGAGCTCGAGCTGAGCGGTCTTGCCGATGATCTTCGCGGCCGCCTCGGGGTTCTTGACGCCCGGGAGCTGGATCGTGATCTGATCGTCGCCCTGCGTCCTGATCTCCGGCTCGGAGACGCCAAGGCGGTCGACGCGGTCGCGCATGATCGTCACTGACCGGTCGAGATCCTCCTTTGTGAGCTCGCGACCCTTCGGCGGCACAGCCTGCTTCGTGATCTCGAGACCGCCCTGAAGATCGAGGCCCAGGGTGGGCGTCTGATGGAACGGCGACGAGGGCGCGACCATGAGACCGACGCCGACAAGTGCGGCGACGACCATGGCAACGACAACGATGGCTCTACGGTGGCTCATGTGTGCGGCGGGAAGGCTAGCTGCGCTCGGGTGGTGCCGTTCCCTCTGCACCACCCGGATTTACAGAAACTTGTTCGTCGTTAACCTCCGCTACCCCTCCCGGCGGCAGTTCGGCCGCATCCTCGACGATTTCGGCCTCGCCGTCGATGATGTCGTCATCGCCCGAATCGCCGTCGCCGTCGCCGTCACCGTCGTCCTCTTCGTCGGACTCCTCGTCTTCCTCCTCGTCGTCCTCGGGCTTCACGATCGTGGCGACCGCCTTCCGCGCGATGCGAACGTGGATGCCCTCCGCGATCTCGACGACGAGGTCTCCCCCGTCCTCGTCGGGCTCGATCTCCTGGACGATGCCGTAGACGCCGCCGACCGTGAGCACCTCGTCCCCGACGGCAACGGCGTTGAGTAGGCGCTGCTGCGCCTGCGCCTTCGCGCGCTGGGGACGGATCATGAGGAAGTACATGAGTCCGAAGAGCAGAACTATGATCGGGAGTGCATCCACGAATCCTCCTGAGGGTCACGCGTGAGCCGGGAGAGCGTAGCCGCCCGGAAGTCGTCGAAGACCCCGCGCCGAATCGCATCCCGCGCGCCCGCGGTTAGTCGATGAACGAGCCATAGATTATGCAGAGAAAGGAGTCGGAGCCCGAGAATCTCGTTCTGATTGACGAGATGACGGAGGAATGCGCGGGAAAACCCCTTGCAGGCCGGGCATCCACACTCCGACTCGAGCGGACGCGGATCGCGCGCATAGCGAGCATTGCGGAGGTTCATTCGCCCGGTCATCGTCATCGCTGTTCCCGTCCGTGCATTCCGGGTGGGCAACACGCAATCGAACATGTCGATTCCTGCGGCGATCACGCCGATGATCCCTTCGACGTCCCCGAGCCCCATGAAGTAGCGCGGACGATCGACGGGTAGGAGTGGCGCCGACCAGCCGACCGTCTCGAGCATCTCGGCGCGGCTCTCGCCGACGGCGAGCCCGCCGAGAGCGTTGCCGTCGAACCCGAGCGCCACGATCTCCTCGATTGAGCGGCGTCGGAGCTCGAGATCCGTTCCTCCCTGTGCGATCCCGAACCGAAGCTGACCCGGGGCACGCGGGGCATCGATCTGCTGCTCTGCCCACAGCGTTGTGCGCCGCACGGCGTCCTCGTGCTCGTCGCGCGTCGCGCCGGCTGGTGAGCAGATGTCCAGGCACATTGCGATGTCGCTCCCGAGCCGCCGCTGGATCTCGGCGACACCGATCGGCGTGAATCGGTCGGCGAGGCCGTCGTAGACCGAGCGGAACGTCACGCCACCGTCATCGACGGCGAGAAGAGTGTCACGGAGCGAGAAGACCTGGAACCCGCCCGAGTCGGTCAGGATCGGCCCGCTCCAGCCCGAGAACGCGTGCAGGCCGCCGAGCTCCTCGATCAGCTCCTCGCCGGGTCGGAAGTGGAGGTGGTAGGTGTTGGCGAGGATCACGGCGGCCCCGGTATCTCTGACCTCATCGGGATGAAGCGTCTTCACCGTCGCCTTCGTTCCGACGGGCATGAAGGCCGGGGTCGGGATGTCACCGTGGGCGGTGTGCACGGTCCCTGCACGAGCCGCGCCGTCTGTCGCCTCGAGGGTGAAGCACGTCATGGTCACAGGAGCAGCATCGCATCGCCGAAGGAGTAGAAACGGTACTCCTCCTCGATCGCGAGTTGGTAGAGATCGCGGACGGCGTCGACGCCCGCAAAGGCCATCACGAGTGCGAGGAGCGTCGAGCGTGGCAGGTGAAAGTTCGTCAGCAGTGCGTCGACGCGTCGGAAGGCGAAGCCGGGCAAGATGAAGAGCGAGGTTCGTCCCTCGAGCTCCCCGTCTCGGGAGATCGTTTCGAGCACACGAACCGTGGTCGTGCCGACA
>JANOFZ010000215.1:0-5897 GCA_031413935.1 Thermoleophilia bacterium
CCCGTCAGCTCAAGGTTCTCGCGCGTGATCTCGAGGTGCCGATCCTCGCACTCTCCCAGCTCTCCCGCGCCGTCGAACAGCGCCACGACAAGCGCCCGATCCTCTCGGATCTGAGAGAAAGCGGTTGCCTTGCGGGCGACACTCCGGTCTACCTTCCGGACGAGGGCATCCATCGACCGATCCGAGATCTCGTCGGGACGAGTGGCTTCAACGTGCTCGCCCTCAACGAGAGGACGTGGCAGCTAGAGGCTCGCCCGGTGACGAACGCGTTCTCGACCGGGCGCAAGCCCGTCTTTCTCCTCAAGACGCGTCGTGGTCGCACGATCCGCGCCACGGCGAACCACAAGTTCCTTGCCTTCGATCGCTGGCGTCGTCTCGACGAGCTCGAGCCAGGCGCGCGGATTGCCATGCCGCGCCGCCTCGATGCGTGGGGAGATGGAGCGAGGACGATGAGCGATCCGGAGCTCGCACTGCTTGGGCACCTGATCGGTGATGGTTGCACGCTTCCGCGACATGCAATCCAGTACACGACGCGTGAGCCCGAACTCGCTGCACTCGTTGCCAACCTCGCCGAGGAGGTCTTCGGAGAGACAGTTTCGCCACGGGTGAAGGCAGAGCGCACCTGGTATCAGGTCTACCTGGCGGCAACAGCTCGGCTCACCCACGGCGTCCGCAACCCTGTCGCTGCATGGCTCGACGAACTCGGGGTGTTCGGGTTGCGAAGTCACGAAAAGCGCGTCCCCGACGAGGTGTTCCGCCAGCCGGTCGAGGCGATCGAGGTCTTCCTGCGTCATCTTTGGGCGACGGACGGCTGTCTACGGGCCGGAGTCGCAAGGGCGTACCCGGTCGTGCGTTACGACACCACCAGCGAGGAGCTCGCCGACGGCGTTATCTCTTTGCTGCTTCGCCTCGGTATCACGGCGGGCCGGCGGCTCGTCTCGATGGGTGCAAAGGGGCGACCCTCTCATCGCATTGACGTCACGGGGCACACGGACGTGCTTCGGTTCCTCTCGTTCGTGGGTGCAGTCGGACAGCGTCGCGGCGCAGCGCGAGATCAGATCCTTGCCCAGCTCGAGACCAGCACGGGGAATACGAACCGCGACACGCTTCCCCGCGAGGCGTGGTCGGAATTCGTCACTCCGGCAATGGCGACCTCGGGTGTCACGGCGCGACAGCTTCAGGCGGAGCTCGGGATGAGCTACTGCGGGTCGACTCTCTACAAGTCAGGCCTTTCGCGTGAGCGCGCGGAACGTGTTGCCGGGATCGTGGACTCCAGCGAACTTCGGGCACTCGCGCAGAGCGACGTCTACTGGGACGAGGTCGTGAGCGTCACGCCAGATGGGGAGGAGGAGGTCTACGACCTCACCGTCGACACGCTCCACAACTTTGTTGCCGCGAATACTATTGTCCACAACTCCATCGAGCAGGACGCGGACCTCGTCGCGTTCGTCTACCGCGACGAGTACTACAACGGCGAGGAGTCCGACTCGCAGGGGCTCGCCGAGGTGATCCTCGCGAAGCATCGCAACGGGCCGACTGACTCGGTCAAGCTCAGCTTCCTGAAGCGGTACGCGAAGTTCACCGACCTGGCTGCCGTTTCGTCGTAGGAGCGGCGCCGGCTCGGCTCCGGGTTACGACTGCGCCGGCGTGTTCTCCGCGAAGTACTCGTGGCTGTCGGCATTTCGTGTCGCCGCCTCGGGGTCGCTGATCGCGAGGTTTCTGGCCCCGGCCTGGCCGTAGACCACGTCGTCCGTGTTGGCGACGATGTCGAAGTGGCTCATCTCGTGGATGAGCGTGCCGGCCTGGGAATCCGTGCCGATGCCTGGCGCAGTCCAGTAGACCTTGCCGAGATAGATCGTGTACGGAAGGTTCGGGTAGACGTAGGCGTACACGTTTCTCTTGCTGCTGCAGTCGAACGTGATGCCAGCGGTGTTCATCGCGCCGGAGATGGCGGTGAAATGCGAGCTGACGGTGTTCTTCCTTGTGAGCGTGACGGCACCGAACCACGTCGTGTAGCGGAGCCCCATCGTCGAGCCACTCAGATAGGTGACCGAATTAGCTGCATACGACCTGGCAGCGGTTCGGGCTGCGATCAGCGCCGACTGCTGCGCTGTGGTGCACGCCCTGAACACGCTAGTGCCGGGACCTGGCCCTCCTGGAGGGGGCGGTTTGCCCTTGGCAGTGCGCCCGTCGACCTTGATTCCGATTCTGTCGGATGTGAGTGCGTCCCGGAGCGATGCCGCGGCCTGCTTGTGATCGAACAGGCCGTACGACGATACGTTGTAGGCGATTTCGTATCGCCCCGATTCTGAGAGGTCGTAGGAGCCGCCGAGATCGACGACTGTTGTCAAGCTCTCACCTGCCTTGAGGGTCAGATAATCGTTCCCGGTTACCGCCGGGCGCTTGAAGCGCGGCCCGCTGTAGGCGACGGCCTGGCCATCGCGCGTGACCGCGAAGAGCGGCTCCTCCATTCCCTCTGCAGGTGTGAACCATTTGAGAACCCGGACACTGTGCTTCGTTGGGTTCGAGAGAGTGACGGTGACGAGCACGTCCTCCGACGCCCGAAAGGCGCTCTGCGTGACCGACAGGCTGACAGTGAGACCACTCTTTGGTGCGGCGCCAACCGCTCCGATCACGAGCAGCGAGACGAGCACGACGAGCGCGGAAGCGATCAAACGGTACGGCTGCTTGCCCATCGTGCGTTCTCCCTCGACTCGGATACACGCATCGTCGGTCACCGCCGAGCAACAGTCAAGCCTTGACTCAGACCCGCCCCCGGAACGTGTCGCAGCTTCTCGGCCCTGAGCCTTCGACCCCTCGGATGAACCATGTCTTCCGCTGCTCGGCCGATCCGTGCGTCCACGACTCGGGCCGCACCTGGCCTCCGGCTCGCCCCTGGATCCGGTCGTCGCCCACCGCCGCAGCAGCGTCGAGTGCGTCCGCCACATCCTGGCGGGTGATGTCCTCGACGAATCCGGTTCCGAGCGCATGACCGACCCACAGTCCGGCGTAGCAATCGGCCTGAAGCTCGAGGCGCACCTGACCGCCCTGCGGGCCCGTGTCGCGGTTCGCGCTGCCGAGTGTGCCCGTCAGGTTCTGGATGTGGTGCCCGTACTCGTGCGCGAGGACGTACGCCTCGGCCAACGGGCCGCCCCGCGCGCCGAGCTGCGACTGGAGATCCTCAAAGAAGCCGAGATCGATATAGACGTACCGGTCGCGTGGGCAGTAGAACGGCCCCGACGCGGAGGTCGCCGCCCCGCAGCCGGTCTGGATGCTGCCCGTGAAGAACCGCGTCCTCGCGGGCTCGTAGTTCCGCACCGTCTTTGCCCAGTACGCCTGGACGCTGTTGACGACGGCGACGATCCGGCAGTCATCGCGAGCGTTCGCGTCCGCACCGGTGCGGCACTCCGTCTGGAGATCGGTCGACGCGGTCCCCGGGCCAACCGTCTGGTCTGCAAGAGCGCCGAGATCACCGACCTCGCCGCCGCCTCCGCTGAGCAACAGGAAGGCCACGAGCACGATCACTCCGATCAACCCGCCGCCGCCGAGGGTGATCGGCACGCCTCCCGGTCGGCCGCTGCCACCGCCCCCACCGCGGTAGTCCTCCACCTGCGACGGATCGAGCCTCGCGTTCTTGCGGAATCGCATCGGAGCATCTTCCCAGAAGCCGAGGCGTCAAACGACCTGGAACAATGGCTGAGTGCTCTACGACCCGTCCGCACACGAGGCCCTCGCCGACGTTCCATGGGACGAAGCGCGTGTCCGTGCCGCTGTTCGCGAGATCGTGGCTGATGCCGACGTCGGCTACGACGCCGGTGCGGGCTCCTGGCCGTTGCATCCGCGCGACGCCGGTCAGGGGGATGACGACCACGCCGCCGTCTCCCACGGCGTCTACATGGGTGCGGCCGGGATGTTGTGGGGACTCGACCGCCTCGCCCGCGCGGGTGCGGCACACAGCTCGATCCACCTGCGTGAAGCGGCGGTCGGGCTCCATGCCGGATACCTCGCGAACTGTTGTGCGCCGGAGGAGCCGATGCCCAGCCTGTGGGTGGGCGAGAGCGGGATCTACCTCGTCGCCGACGCGATCGACCCCGGCGAACGCTCCTCGGCCCGCGCTGCAGCCCTTCTCGACGCGGTCCATGCGAACGCGCACAACGCGACGCTCGAGCTCCTCTGGGGCGGGGCGGGCACGATGGTCGCGGCTCGCGAGATGCATCGTCGCACCGGGGGCGAGCAATGGGCAGGCGCGTGGCGTGCGAGCGCCGACGCGCTTCTCTCTGAGTGGCGATTCGACGAGCAACTCGGTTGCCACCTCTGGACGCAGCTCATTTACGGGAAGGCAGGCCCTGGCCTCGGCCCGGGTCACGGATTTGCCGGCAACATCTTTGCCCTCCTCGACGGCATCGACCTCCTGCCGAGATCGACGCGTGATGAGGTCGTGGAGCGTGCAACCAGAACCGTTCTCGCGACGGCCGTCACGGCCGATGGGCTCGCAAACTGGCCCGTTGCCGCGGGCGCCGCTATCGAGTGGCATGACGGCGCAAGGACGCAGTGGTGCCACGGTGCGCCCGGCATCGTCGCGACGCTCGCTTCGCTCCCAGCTGACCCCGACCTCGACGCGATCCTCGCAGCAGGAGGTGAGCTCACGTGGCGGGCCGGGCCGCTCGTGAAGGGGGCAGGGCTCTGCCACGGGACGGCCGGAAACGGGCTCGCGTTCCTCGCGCTCTTTGCCCGCACGGGAGACGAGCTCTGGCTGGCACGGGCTCGTGCCTTCGCGATGCATTCCCTGGCGCAGGTGGACAGCCAGCGGAAGGAGCACAAGCAGCCAAGGTACGGTCTCTGGACCGGTGACCTCGGAACCGCGCTCTACGCGTGGCAGTGCATCGACGGTGACCCTGCGTTACCGGCGCTCACTGCCTGGTAACGACGACGCGGCTCAGATGAGCGCGAGCGCCGCTGCTTCGATCTCGGCTTCGGAGAGCAGCACGAGGTTCGCAGCGTCGCCGAGGGGGACGAACGAGTCCTTGCTCGTCACGCGCGCGAGCTGACCGTCGAAGCCCGCGTCGATCAGCATCGCGATCACACCCTCCGAGACACCTCCGGTGCGGCGGGTCTCGTCGACCACGAGCACGCGCTGGGTTGCGACCGCCTCCCGTGCGATGTCCTCGATCGGGAGGGGAGCGAGCCAGCGCAGGTCGACGACGCGCGCCCGGATCCCACGCTCCTCAAGCCGCCTCGCAACGCGGAGTGACATCAGGAGACCGTTGCCCCACGTCAGCATCGTCAGATCCCGTCCGTTGCCGTAGGTGCGGGCCGATCCGAGCGGCACATGCTCGGCAGTCGGCGTCGCGAGCCAGCCGCCATCCCCATCCTCGTACAGATCACGCGTGTGGTAGAGGGCGATCGGCTCGAGGAACGCGCACACGCTGCCATCGATCTTTGCAGCGGCGACACACGTTTTCAGCATCGCGGCGGCGTCGTCGGGACGCGACGGGGAGGCGATCACGAGACCCGGGATGTCCCGGAGCACGGCGACCGAGTCGTCGTTGTGGAAGTGACCGCCGAACCCCTTCTGGTAGCCGTACCCGGCGATCCGCACGACCATCCCGTTGCGGTACTGGCCCTGCGAGAAGAACTGCAACGTTGCGGCCTCACCGCGGAGTTGATCCTCGGCGTTGTGGAGATAGGCCAGGTACTGGATCTCGGGGATCGGTATGAAGCCGCTGACGGCGCTGCCCAGGGCCAGGCCGAGAATCGACGTTTCGTCGAGCAGGGTGTCGAAGACGCGACCGGCGCCGAACCGAGCATGGAGCCCGCGGGTGACGCCGTAGACGCCGCCCTTTGCGGCAACGTCCTCGCCGAAGAGGAGCGTCTCCGGGTGCCGTTCGAGAACCTCT
>JANOFZ010000216.1:0-7404 GCA_031413935.1 Thermoleophilia bacterium
GGCACGGTGCGGTATCGCGCTCCCTGGGACTTCCTGCTCTGTGTTCCGGCGGCGATGACGCTCGCGCGCATCTTCGCGGCATTCGGCAACCGGGCCGAGCGGGAGCCGGGCGCGTGAAGGTCGTCCACGTCCATCGCCTTCGTGGTGTCGGGGGCTCGGAGCGGCATCTGCTGACCCTGCTGCCGGCTCTCCGTCAGCGCGGCGTCGAAGTCACGTTCATCGGCCTGGACGATGCCGACCCCGATCCGTTCTACGCACAGCTCGACCAACTGGGTGTCCCCTACGTTCGCCTTCGGGCGCCTCGCGATCTCGACCCGAGGCTGGCGTACCGCCTCAGACGGACGATCCGTCAAGCGGCGCCTGACATCGTCCACACCCACCTCGTGCACGCGGACGTCTACGGAGCCGTCACCGCCGGGAGGGCGACCGTCGTGTCGACGAAGCACAACGACGACCCCTTCCGCCTGGGGTCGTTCCGCCACGTCGAGCGCCTTTGCACGCGACGGGCCCGACGCGTGATCTGCATCACGGATGCGCTCGCACGCTTCAACATCGAGCGCGTCGGCCTTCCGGCGCGAAAGGTGTCGGTCGTGCACTACGGCCTCGACGATCTTCCAGCCGCCTGGGGCCCACCCGGTGGGCCGACGCTCCCGAAACAGGCTCGTGTGCTCCTCGCCGTCTCCCGACTCGAGGAGCAGAAGGGCCTGGATGTCGCGATCGAAGCCCTCGCAGGAGTGCGGGAGCGACATCCGGAAGCGGTTCTCATCGTGCTCGGGATCGGTTCGCAGAGAGGCGCGCTGGAGGATCTGGCTGCGGCGCGCGGCATCTCCGACGCAGTCCACCTCGCGGGAAGCGTGGGTGACGTCGCAGACTGGCTCAGCCGAGCGGAGGTATTCGTTCACCCCGCCCGCTGGGAAGGTTTCGGCCTCGCCTTGCTCGAGGCGATGCTTGCCGGGCTGCCGATCGTCGCAAGTGAGGTCAGCTCAATCCCCGAGATCGTTGCCGATGGAACCACGGGCCTCCTCGTCCCTCCCGACGACGTGTCGCAGCTGACGGAGGCCATCAACAACCTCCTGGACGATCCGGCGCGCGCGCGCTCCTACGGCGCAGCGGGCCTCGAGCGGGCGCGTACGTTGTTCTCGGTCGCAGCGATGGCCGAGCGAACGCTCGCGGTCTACCGAGATGCGCTCGGCGCTCTGCCGGCGCAGAGCGACACGACGGCGTCCGCCCACGAACCGACCGAGTGACGGGCCACCACGCGCTCGCGCAGCGTTCGGCCGAGAACGTCGCGAGCCTCCGGATCGAGGGCCCCGACGCCGACGATCCGCGCGGCCAGCTCATCGACGTCGTCGAGCGGGAAACGCAGCGGTGGCGTGAGGTCGTCGAGTAGCTCATCGAACAGCGGGTTGGACACGATCACCGGCCGACAGGCCGCGCACGCCTCATAGACAACCTTGTCGGGCGCACCGGGCCGCATGTTGTTGACGAGAGCCGTCGAGCCTGCCAGGAGCTCGGGTATCTCGTGCCGTGGCAGCGGCGGGCCGAGCTCGATCCACTCGGCAAGCTCCAGCTCAGCGACGAGGGCACGGAGGACAGCGAGGTTCGCCGCCTCACCCGGGTGTGTCGATGTGCCGTGGGCATTGAGCCGAACGTCGAGACCCGTGGTGCGAGCGAGGGCAACAGCGCGAATGATGGGCGCGAGGCCCTTCGCGGCCGAGTACCGACCGAGCGCCGCCAGCCGAACGACACCGGAGGCAGGAGCCTCGGTGCAGGCGAAATCGGTGATCTCGATGCCGTGCCCGATACCGATGACCTTCGGTGAGGTGAGCGGCACCGAGCGCCGATCGACGGAGACAACGACGTTCGACGCGCGTACTGCCGCTTCAAGCATGCGAGTGCGGTTCCAGTGCGCGTACCAGAGCAGTACCCGGATCCCTGCAGGGCGTGCAAGGGGCGCCGCGAGGACTGCGTAGATCGGACACATGTGGGCGAGGACGGCCGCTGGTCGCGGACGCCGGGCAATCTCGGCCGCGAGCGCCCGCTCGAAGCGAGCCCCACGGCCGGCACGCGAGCCCGCGGCGAACGACCGCACGGTGCAGTTTGCAGGGAGCGAGCCGGGGACGGCACTGTCGGCGAGGACAACCACCTCGTCGACGCGAGCGGCGAGCGCGGCGATCTTGGCGACCGTCGCCCCGAGTACGGGATCTCCGGGGTCGACACGCTGGGTAACGAAGACGATCCGCATCAGCGACGCCGCCGCTCGATCACCGTGTCCACCAGGGCGCGCATCCGCCCGGCGAACTCCTCTGGCGTAGCCATCCAGCGACCAGCAGCGGCGTGCGCCCTCGACCCGAGGCGTTGAGCGAGAACCGCGTCGCCGAGCACGCGTGACAACGCGGCCGCCAGGCCGTCGGAATCGTCGGGCGGGACGAGAAAGCCGCTGACGCCGTTCTCGACCAGATCAGGAATGCCGCCGGAGTCGGTGCCGACGATCGAGCGGCCGCGACAGAACGCCTCTACGAGCACACGCCCCATTCCTTCCCCACGCGAGGGAAGCACGAGGAGGGTGGACTCATCGAGTGCCTGTGCAACACCTTCGGTTGGGAGCTCGGGAGTCCAGCTCACTCCGAGCGACTTCTCTGTCACGAGGGCCTCCACGGTGCTTGCGAGACGCCCGCGGCCGACGACGTGGAGCCGTGCGCCCGGAACGCGCGCGCAGACGGACGGCCACGCGTCGGCTAGCACGTCGACCCCCTTGTACCGCTCGAGTACGCCGACGAAGAGCGCCTGCGGCATTGTCGGCAACGCCACCGGCGGCGTGGCGGTGAACGGCGCAAGATCCATGTAGGCCGGAAAGGTCGCCGTCGGCTCGACTCCCTGCTCGCGCACGAGGCGACTCGTGAAGCCAGAGACCGTCCGGACACCGTCGGCGCTCCGTACGACGTGGCGCGCAACCCTGTCGGTGACAGGGCTGAGCGCCCGTCGTAGAGGCGATCCGTAGAGGCGTGTATCGGTGCGCCAGTCTCCGTGGACGTCGTAGACGATCGGCAGGTCGCTACGCGCGACAGCCCGCGCGAGCATGGTCAGCGCTGCGTCCTGCGCTCCCTGGACGATGACGACATCCGGACGGAACGAACGCAGCTCGCGCACAACTCGCGCCGGTAGAGCCGCGTAGAACGACGCGCCCTCGAGCGGGCCGAGCGGTAGGCGACGCACCAGGCTGAAGCGGTCGGTGTGAATCGGAGGGCCGTCGAGGGAGGTACCGAACTGCCGCCACTCGAGCACGGTGGACAGTGCGTCGAAGCGTCGCTGCAGCGTCAGGCTCAGAGGTAGCCGGTAGCGGGTGCGAGCGACGAAAAGGACGCGGGGCTTCATGGCGTCGCGACCTGTGCCAGCATCTGCTCGAGGTTTGTGAAGAGACGCTCGGGGCGATAAGGCTCGACGGACGGTGCAGCAGCACCGCGCAGCCGAGCACGCAGAGCAGCGTCCCCGAAGTAGCGTTTCACGGCTCCGGCGAGAGCAGCCGGGTCGCCCGGCGCCACGAGAAGCCCGTTCTCGCCGTCGACGACGATCTCCGGCACGCCACCGACGCGCGTTGCGACCACCGGCGTCCCGACCGCGAGCGCCTCGACGACCGAATGTGGGAAGTTCTCCCAGCTCGAGGAGAGCACTGCGACGTCCGCTGCGGCGAAGAGCTCCAGCACGCCGGCGCGGTCGATAGCACCGAGAAATCGCACCCGGTCGGCGAGGCCGAGTCGGTCGACGAGCGCGGCAGTCGGAACTCGCTCGTCGCCGTCACCGGCGATCACGAGCGACACGCTCTCGCATTCAACGAGCGCCTGCACCAGGACGTCCAGCGATTTCTGGGCGGTCAGGCGGCCGGCGAAGGCCATCGTGGGGCCCTCGAGGCCGAGTCGGCGGCGGAGCTCCTCCCGGGTCGACGTGGGAAGCTCGGAAGGCCCGGGGTTCGGCAGGACGCTCACGCGGTCGGGGGGCGCACCCCACGTGATCGCGAGCGCCTCCAGATAGGCGCTTGGTGTGTACACGTGGGCCGCGTGCCGGATGACGTCGTCACGCAGGGCGCGCAAAGCACGCGCTCCGAGACCACCACCGCCCGTCTGAAACGTGTCCACGTCGCCTCCCACGGCTCCGCGCGCGTGTAAACGCTCGAAGGCCGGGTCACCCGTGAGCTTGACGACGATCGGCGTCCGCGTGAGCCGGGCAGCGATCCCGCTCCGGCCGAACATCCCCGTCGTGTAGATGACGTCAGCCCGGCGCGATCGACGAAGAAGAAGCACGAGCGTGTGCAGGTGCCGGAATCCGACCGGGATCCGGCGCGGCGTCCAGCGCACCGGGTAGCGCTGCTGCTCCGGTGCCCGATCGGCCGTTACCACGACGTCAACAGTGTGCCCGCGTGCGGTGAGGAAGTCGGCAACCGAGGGAGCGTGACTGGCCGGCCCTCCGACATCCGGTGGCCAGATACCCGAAACGATCAACACTCTCACGCAGTCGTCCCTTCCGATACGCGAACGGGAAGCGGCTCCCGCCGTAGCCGGAAGAGCAATACGGCCCAGGTTATGCCGAACGCGATCGTGGCGGCAAGCATCGCGAAGGCAGCGCCGGTCGCTCCCCAGGCACTGCCGAAAACGAGCAGGAGCGGGAGCAGGACCGCAATCTCGACACCGTGGGCGACGATACGGAGGCTCGGCCGGCCGATCGAGACAGGGAACGTCTTCGTCCAACCGAGCACGAGACGGAGTGCTGCAGCGAGCAGCAGCACCCGGGCAGCGTCCGTGGCACCCGTGTAGTCGGGCAGGACGAGCTCGATCAGGCGCGGCATGGCGACCCAGAATGCCGGTACGAGGGCTACAGCAACCACGCTTGCACCCACGACATACCGCCTCAGCGTGGCATACGTCTGTGCAACCTGGCCGTGCTCGAAATCACGCGTCTGCTCGGTGAGGAGAATCAGTCGCACAGGGGCCGACAGCGCCTCGAGCCCCGTGATGGGCGCCTGAGCAGCGCGAAAGTAGCCGACCTGCGTCGGGCTCGCGACGACGCCGAGAGCGAGGGGCGCCAGCGTATTCCTCATCGAGACGAGCGACGTTCCGATGCCCGACTGAATCACGAAGCGGGTGATCTCGGGCCGATCACGGGCGAGCGGGACAACCTCCGCTCGAGGATGCCGCCGGAAGAGCAAATACCCCGCGAGCCCCGATGCACACGACGCCACGATCTGCGCCACGAGCACACCGACGACCGCACCGGTGACACCATGCGACGCGCCGATCAGCAACCCGATCAGGCGAAGGACGAGACCGAAGCCCGACATCACGGCGCGGAGGTCGTACCGGCCGGCGACGAGGATCGAAGCGCCGGCAATCCCTTCCGGGGCCTGGGCGAGCGGAATGAACGCGGCGACGAGCATCGGCCCGGTCAGCCCCGGCGTCGAGAAGATCTCGTCGGCGAACGGGGCAATCGTGAGTGCGACGAGCGTTGCGACGAGGCCGCCGCCCCACTTCACGATAAACCCAACCCTGAAGAGGGACCGGAGGCGCCCCCAGTCCTCCGTGGCGACGTAGCGGAACCCGTACTTGACCGCGCCTTCCTCGACCGTGGTATCGAGCAGGAGCTGGAGGAAGCTGGCGGTCGCGACCGCCAGCGTGAAGAGGCCGAACTGCGCCGGGCCGAGCTCGTTCGCTGCGTACAGCGTCCCGAGAATCCCGGCAACAGTGCCACCGTAGAGCGCGGCAGCGGTGACTGCCCGACGCCTGAGGACCCGCGAGGCCATCGGTGCAGTCAGTATACGAGCAGACGTGGATGTGCCCCGCCGAATCTCCTGCTCGCGTGAGGCGCTCGTGCTTGCACTCGCAGTCCCGTTCCTTTGCCTGCACGAGCGCTACAACCCCGATCTCGCATTCGGGCTCGGTTCTACCTCCATCTCGATCTCGCTCGCCGACGTTGCGGTGATCGCCGTTGCCGCAGCTGCTGTGTCCGCCGCCCGTTCGCAGGGCGTCGAACCACTACGCCGGAGCCTCGGGTTGCTCGTACCCGTCGCCGTGCTGATGGCGCTCGTGCTCGCCTCCGCGCTGCTCGGCCCAACGCTGCTCGAAGGTTATCCGCTCGGGGACAAGCTCGTGAGCGCCGTGAAGTTCGTCGAGTACGGCACACTGGTCATCGCAGTCCCGCTGATCATCAGACGGGCCGAAGACGCGTATTCGGTCGTCGCAGCACTCGTCGTTACAGCGAGCGCGGCTGCCGTCGTCGGGGTGCTGCAGTTCATCGGCCTCGTCGGAAACCTGGATCACACGCCGTCCGGCCGGCGGATGCCGTCATTCCTCGGCTATCACGACTTCGCGGCTCTCGCGGGTGTCAGCCTTGGCATCGGAATCGCGTTGATCGCTGCCCGGCATTGGCGACGACGGCGTCCCCTCGCGCCCGCAGCCGTCATCGCCGGCTGCCTCGGCGTCATCATCGCCGGTGCGCTCGCGACGGTAATCGCTCTCGTCGCGGGTGCTGCGCTCGCGCTGATCTCGATGCGGGTGCGTCGAACCCTGGATGTTGCGCGCGCATCGGCTGTCGTCGGGATCGTCGTCGTGATTCTCGCAGGGTCGCTGACGCTCCGCAGCTCGGATGTCGGCGATTTTCTGGGGTTCCTGGGGACGAACGACGACAGCACGACCCAGATCGAAACGTACTCGCAGCGGACAGTGCTCGTCTATATCGGGGCACGTGTCTTCGCGGCGCACCCGCTGACCGGAGTCGGCTGGCAGGGATCCGAGCTTCCCGCGGCCTTTGAGCCCTTCTTGGCTGACGCCCGTGCGCGGTTCCCCGAGGTGTCAGCCGATGCGCTTCCCTCCCGACGCCAGCCATGGGGTGTCCAGAACGCCTACGTCCAGGCCGCCGCTGACATGGGCGTGCTCGGACTTGCTGCCCTTCTCGCTGTCGTCCTTACGTCGACCTGGCTCGCTGTTTCCCTGTCGCTGCGTCCCTACCCTGCTGCATCGTTCGCGCTCGGCGTCGCTATCGCCCTCCTCGTCTGCGCAATGGAGCTCGCTGCGCTTGGCCTCGTACCGGGGGTACCGGCAACGGCACTCCTCTGGCTCGCGGTCGGCGCAGCGATCGCGCTGCCACGAGGAGGGACGGGGCAGGGTCGAGAAGGCCAAGAGCGCGTTTCACAATGAAGCCTTGTGCCGCCGGGACGTGCTACGCCGCGCGCTGCTTCGTCCTCGGCTGGCTCAGGCAGGTGGGCGTAGCGATTCGAACGTCTCGCGCGCAATCTTCCTGATCCAGCGCGATGTGTAGATGCCGGACTGCCAGCCTGCATCGATGCGCTGCTCGTCGCGCAGGAGGAACCAGATGAACATGTCGACCCGAGGATGGCTCTTCAGCTTTGCCCACGCC
>JANOFZ010000217.1:0-2694 GCA_031413935.1 Thermoleophilia bacterium
TTCTCGCGGTAGCCCTCGATCACGAACCGGGTCAGCGTGCCCGGCATGAACATCAGCTCATCCCAGTGCGGGATCGGCTTGAACATCGAGAAGCCGCGCATGCGGTAGCGACCGAGCTCGGCTTTCATGTGGATGTCGTTCATCACCTCGGGCGTGAAGATGCGGCTGTGCCCAAGGACTGTCTGCTGCGTTGGTGCTGTCTCGTCTGCCATGGGGCGCCTCCCTAAAGGACGAGCTTGCGCTCGGCGGGCTCGAGGTTGTCGTAGTTGTAGAGCTTCTTGCCGCACACGAACTTCTGCAGCTCGGGTGGGGCACCGAGGTCGTAGATCCGGAACTTACGCTCGATGAACTCGGTGTCGGCGTCCGTCCACTCGCCCGGGACGCAGTCGATCCCGAGAGACCGCACCTTGCCGCCGACGTAGATCGTGCCGTCATACATCGAGTCACCGAGGCCGTGACCCACGTCACCGCAGATGATCTGACGGCCGCGCTGCATCATGAACCCGTTCATCGAGCCGGCGGAGCCCATCACGATGATCGTGCCGCCCTTCTGGTCGATCCCCGTGCGGGCACCGACACGGCCCTTGATCACGAGGTCGCCGCCGCGGAATGCCGCGCCCGTGAGGGAGCCCGCGTTGCTGTCGATGATGACGACACCGGACATCATGTTCTCGCAGGCCGACCAGCCGACGCGGCCCTTGATGTGAACCTCGGGGCCGTCGATGATCCCGCAGCCGAAGTAGCCGAGGCTGCCGTCGAACGTGATCTTGCAGCGGGTCAGGATGCCGACCCCGAGCGAGTGCTTGGAGCCCGGATTCCGCACGGTCACGTCGGTGACACCCTGCTCGTTGATCAGCCAGCGCAGCTCGAGGTTGATCTGACGGGTCGTCAGATCGTGTGCGTCGAACTCTGCCGAGGTGCCGTCGATCTCGGAGACCCTGGGTACGGCCGCGTCGGGCTCGGAAAGGCCGCGCGCGTCGTAGCTGATTGCATGCTCGCCTACCGCTGCCATACCAGCACCTCTCCTTCGTACGGGTCGTAGGTCTCGATCTCGTGGTCGATGATGGCGCGGATCGCGATTTCCTCGGAGGCAAGCGCCACGAGGTCGTCGGCTTCGTAGAGGACGAGGGGCTTCGCGGCCATCTCGTCTTTCGCGACACCGAGCGCATCGCCCGTCACGCAGACGTAGGTGAAGACGCCGTCGAGCTCCTCGAGGCTCTGGCGCATCGCATCTTCGAGCGAGGCGCCGTCGCTCATCTGCTGGGCGAGGTAGACGGCGATGATCTCCGAGTCGCACTCGGACTGGAAGCGATGCCCCGAGCGCTCGAGGCGGCGCTTCCACTGGAAGTAGTTCGTCAGCTGCCCGTTGTGCACAACCGCGACGTCGGAGAAGGGGTACGCCCAGTAGGGATGCGCCCCCGAGATGTCCACGTCGGATTCGGTGGCCATTCTGACGTGCCCGATCGCGTGCGTCCCCGTGAAGCCGTTGAGCTGATAACCGCCGGCCACGGTCTCCGCGTCGCCGAGGTCTTTGACGATCTCGAGCGAGTTGCCGAGCGAGAGTACCTCGACGTCCGGCACGTCTTCGACGAAGTCGGCGAGCTTCTTCAGATCGCCGTCGTACTCGAGCGTGACCCGGAAGGCGTACTCGTTCTCCTCCTCGAGGGCGTGCACCTTGGCCCCGAGCGCGTGAAGGCGGCGCTCGACCTCGGCACGGTGCCTCCTCAGCCTGTCCTCGTACTCGAAGTCGCGCGGCGTGTTCGCGTCGGCGAGCTTGTAGCGCATGATCACGAGGTCCGACGGCTGACCGTAGAGCGCGTACCCCGTCGAGTCCGGGCCACGGTGCTTCATCGACTGCAGCATCCGGGTCATCTCGGCCCCGATCGGATGCTCACCGTCCTTGTAGATGATTCCGGCTATCCCACACATGTCATTCGGCTCCATTGGGTCTTGGTCTTGTGTCGCTGGTCGTCCCTCGCCCGGCCGCGATAGCCGGCCGCTTCAGGGATTTGCCCGCCGCAGGCGGGACGAGCGTGGTAATCCGCTTGCGGATTCTCACTGCGTTATCAGGGCAGTATGTCGAGGTATTCGTTGACGTCCCAGTCGGTAACGGTCGCGCAGAAGCGCTCCCACTCGTCGCGCTTGTAGTGCATGAACACGGTGTACATCTCGCCGGGCATTGCCTTCTTGATCACCTCGTCGGCCTCGAGTGCGTCGAGCGCGTCGCCGAAGGTCATCGGGATCTTCTTGACTTCCTTGCCTGCTTCCATTGCAGCGTAGATGTTCCGCTCCTCCGGCTCGCCGGGATCGATCTTGTTGTCGATCCCGTCCCACATGGCCATGATCAGCGCGGACATCGAGAGGTAGGGATTCACTGCCGAGTCGACCGAGCGGTACTCGAACCGCCCGGGGGCCGAAACGCGGAGCGCGGTCGTGCGATTCTGGAAGCCCCAGTCGGCGAAGACGGGGGCCCAGAAGCCCGTGTCCCAGAGTCGGCGGTAGGAGTTCACGGTCGGTGACGAGATCGCCGTGAGCGCACCGAGGTGCTTGAGGATGCCGCCGGGTTCTGAGCATGGCCGGGAGCTAGCTAATTGGCGGCGCTCCCATGGTGGCAGCGCCGGGAACTCATCATCCTCGGCACCGCGTCGCTATTAGTCATCGGCGGCCTGTACATCTGGCCGGATCGGGCCGCGG
>JANOFZ010000218.1:0-5691 GCA_031413935.1 Thermoleophilia bacterium
CGTGAGCACGAACTGCCTGCCGGTCACGAGTATCGCCTTGCGGTCAGCGGCGGTCAGCCGGACGGTCGGGCGATCCCGCACGACGATGTTCGGGCGATCCGTGAGCGGCAGATCCGGGGGTGCCGTGTTCCCGATCATCACTCCACCGACCGCGATTCCGGCGAGAGCAAGTGCCACCGCCACGATGGTGAGCCGGCGCCGGACACGACGCGACGAAAACACGCCCCTTGGCCACGCTGCGACCACGCGGGACGGCACCACGCGCTAGTGCACCTAGTTCGGCTCGGCGTAGATGCCCGGCGGGGCGTACGGGAGGAAGTAGGTCACCTTCCAGGGCCCGGTGGCCCCCTTGCGCACGAGCGTCATGTCGAAACGGGTGGGGGTGTACTCCGAGTTCGCCGTAGGAACGAGCAAGACCTGGAGCAAGACTTTCCCGGGCGCAGACGCGACGACCTTGAAGCCCGACGTCTCGAGGTCGCGGACGGGGAACGGCGTGATCGGCAGCTCACCTTTCAACCACTCCGCTTTTGTCACGGTACGAAACTCCGGGGCCGCAAGATCCCATGCCCTGAGCAGGTTGGTACGGGAGAGTGTCGTTCTGATGAACTCTATCGCGACGGTCCTGGCAGGCGGGTCGAGTGTGCCGCCCGGCTTCGCTGTCACCTCGGGTGAGATCTGCTCCTCGATCGGCGAGGCGATCGGGGCCGGCGCTGGATCCGCTCTCGACTGAAGGAAGGCGATGACGCCGACGACGACGAGCGCGGCTGCAACTCCGAGGGCGATGCGCACCACGATCTCCCTCTTGCGGGATTCCGATCGTTCGGGGAGACGTTCCTTGGCGTCCACGACCACGAGAATGTAGACGTTGGACGGGCGGCTTTGTTAGGAGAGTGCCTCGGCGCCGGCAACGACCTCGAGGATCTCCTGCGTGATCTCCGCCTGGCGGGCACGGTTCATCTGCAGGGTGACCCGTTCGATCAACTCGCCGGCGTTCTTCGAGGCGTTCCGCATTGCCGTCATCTGCGCTCCCTGGAACGATGCGGCCGACTCGAGCAGGGCGCGGTAAATCAGCGTCTCGAGGTAGACCGGAAGGAGCCGGGCAAGAATCTCCTCGGGCTCGGGCTCGAAGATGAAGTCGCCACGCATTGCGTCGTCGCGCGCCTCTTGCTCGTCGGTCTCGAGCACGTCAGGCGAGATCGGGAGAAGCTCGAGCTCGGTAACACTCTGGGTCAGCGCCGAGACGAACGTGTTGTAGACAACGACGACACGATCGACCTCTTGCTCGGTGTAGAGCTGTGCGACTCGATGCGCGATCGCCTGGGCGTCCGCATATGCAGGCCCGTCGGAAAAGCCGACAAAAGCGTCACTCGCGTCGCGCCCGCGGAACGTGAGGGTCGAGCGCCCCTTCTTGCCGACGGGGACGAAGCGCACCGTCTTCCCCTCGGCCACGAGCTCCTTCTCGAGATTGAACGAGCGGCGCAGAACCTGGCCGTTGAACGCGCCTGCGAGGCCGCGGTCTCCCGTCAACGGAACGATGAGGACGGTCTCGACAGTCTCCCGCTGCTGCAGCAACGGGAGACTGCGGACGGACGATGCTGCCCGGCCGACTCCGCTGACGAGGTCGCTCATCGTGTCGGCGTAGGGCCGCATTGCCTCGATCCGGACCTGCGCGCGACGCAGCTTGGCCGCGGCGACGAGCTCGAGTGCACGCGTGATCTTCCGCGTGCTGGTGACGGACTTGATCCGCCGTTTCAGGTCCTGAACGGTTGCCACTACCCTACGAGACCTTTCTCCTCCACGATGTTGAAGCCCTCGACGAACTTGGCCAGCGCGTCATCGAGCTTCGCCACGGTCTCCTCGCCGAGGTCGTTCGTCTCGCGGATCGCCTCGTAGACGCCGCCACCCGAGCGGAGCGTCTCACGCAACTCCTCCTGGAACCGGGGCACGAGCGACACGGGCACGCGGTCGAGGTAGCCGTTGTTGCCGGCGTAGATCGCGACAACCTGCTCCTCGAAGGGCCATGGCTGGTACTGCGGCTGGTTGAGGGTTGCGACCATGCGCTCACCGCGACCGAGCGCCTGCTGCGTGGCCGGGTCGAGCTCCGAGCCGAACTGGGCGAACGCCTCGAGCTCGCGGAACTGGGCCAGGTCGAGACGCAGGCGGCCGGCGACCTTCTTCATTGCCTTCGTCTGGGCATTACCACCGACGCGGGAGACGGACGTGCCGACGTTGATGGCGGGCTTGACGCCCGAGTAGAAGAGCTCCGAACCGAGGAAGATCTGCCCATCGGTGATCGAGATCACGTTCGTCGGGATGTAGGCGGCAATGTCGCCGGCCTGCGTCTCGATGATCGGGAGCGCCGTGAGGGAGCCTCCGCCGAGCGCGTCACTGAGCCGGCAGGCGCGCTCGAGAAGCCGAGAGTGCAGGAAGAAGACGTCGCCGGGGAATGCCTCGCGGCCCGGCGGACGGCGCAGCAGCAGCGAGAGCTGCCGGTACGAGTCCGCGTGCTTGGAGAGGTCGTCGTAGATGACGAGCGCGTGCTTGCCGCCGTAGAGGAAGTACTCGCCCATCGCCGCGCCGGCGAACGGAGCCATCCACTTGATCGGGGCGGCCTCCTGCGCCGGGGCGGAGATGATGATCGTGTAATCCATCGCGCCCTCGTCGCGCAGCTTCTCGTACACCTGCGCCACCGTCGACGCCTTCTGGCCGACTGCGACGTAGATGCAGACGACGTCGCCGCCCTTCTGGTTGATGATCGTGTCGATCGCGACGGCCGTCTTGCCGGTACCGCGGTCGCCGATGATCAGCTCGCGCTGACCACGGCCGATCGGGATCATCGCGTCGATGGGCTTGAGCCCTGTCTGCAGCGGCTGGGTGACCGGCTGTCGCTGGATCACGCCGGGTGCCTTGAACTCGAGCGGGCGCCTCTCGGTGGCCTCGATCGGGCCCTGACCATCGAGCGGATTCCCGAGCGGATCGATGACGCGGCCGAGCATGCCCTCGCCGACGGGAACGCTCATCACCTCGCCGGTGCGGCGAACGGGCTGGCCCTCCTTGACGAGCTGCCACTGCCCGAAGAGCGCAACACCGACGTTGTCCTCCTCGAGGTTGAATGCGATGCCGACGACGCCGTGCTCGAACTCGAGCCGCTCGAGCGAGACACAGTTCTCGAGGCCGTGGACGCGCGCAATGCCGTCGCCGACCTGCAGCACGGTGCCGACCTCGGACAGGTCTGTCTCGACGTCATACTGCTCGATCCGGGTCTTGAGGATCGAGGTGATCTCTTCGGGCCGTAGCTTCACGTTTTCTCCTTCGTTACCGGGTGACGAGTTGGTGGCGGAGACGCTCCAGGCGGCCGCGCACGCTGGCGTCAACGCGCAGCGAGCCGGCCTGCAGGATCATGCCGCCGACGAGGGCAGGGTCGACTTTGCGGGATGCCTCGACGGTGCGACCGGAGGCCTGCTCGATCTGCGCAACGATCGAGGAAGCCTCGTCGTCGGACAGCTCGAACGCGGTGGTGAGCTCGACCGCGACGCGTCCCTGCGCCCGGTCGACGAGCGCCTGAAGCTCATCGCGCATACCGAGGATCTCGCCCGCACGTCCCTTCTCTGCCACGAGGCGCAGGAAGTTATGGACGAGCGGATCGGCGCCGTCGGAGAGCTCTCCAAGGACACCGACTTTCGCAGCGGACTCGACCTGTGGGTTCGCGAGAAACGCCGTCAGCTCGGGAGACCCCGCAACCGCGTCGGCGAACTCACCGAGATCTCGATGCACGGCCTCGAGCCGCCCCTGTTCCTGGGCCGCCTGAAAGAGGGCACGTGCGTAGAGGCGTTCCGCTACTGCCATCGCTAGCGCGCCGTTCCGGAAGTCGCTCGGGCCCTGGCGGCTGCAAAGCTGCGCCGTGCTGTGTCCTCAGTCGCCCCGGTATAGCCCCGATATCGAGGCTCCCTGCGTCCTTGCCCGGCTTGCTTTTCGCGCGCCAGGATCACCAAGCGACTTCCGAAACGGCGCACTAGCTTCTTCCTCGCTCGAGTGCGGAGAAGTCGAGGCCCTCGATTGCCTCGCCGATCAGGCGACGCTGGTCGTCCGAGTCGAGCACCTTGCCGACGACGCGCTGCGTCGCTTCGAGGGTGAGATCGGCGACCTCGCCGCGGATCTGGTCGATCGCGCGGGCAGTCTCGGCGTCGATCTGCTTGCGGGTCTCCTCGAGACGCCGCTGCCGCTCGACCTCGGCCTCGTCCTTCGCCCGCTGCATCTGGTCGTCGGCGACCTTGCGCGCCTCCGCCAGGATCGCTGCGGACTCGGATCGAGCTTCGGCCAGGATCGCACGGTTCTGCTCCAGGAGAGCACGCGCCTCGTCCCGGGCGTTGTCGGCTTCCTCGACGGCCTCGCGGATGCGATCACGTCGAGCGTCGATCGTCTTCTGGAGGGGGGCGAACGCGAACTTCTTGAGCACGAAGAACGTGATCCCGAACGCGATCAGCGTCCAGATCATGAGGCCGGGAACGACCTTGATCAGGTCGTTGCTCGACTCGGCTGCGAGGACGGTGAACATCGACTCAGACGAGGACGTATGCGAGAAGGCCACCGATGAGGCCGTAGAACACGACCGCCTCGGTGAGGGCGAAGCCGAGCCACTGGATTCCCTGCAGCTCACCCTTCAGCTCGGGCTGGCGGGCGACCGCCTGGATCATCGAGCCGAAGATGTTGCCGATGCCGACGCCGGCGCCGAGGGCTCCGAGGCCGATACCGAGGGCCAGGGCGATCGCCTTGCCGGCGTCGGCGACGTCGCCTGTGGTCTCCGCGAGGAGAAAGAACGAGGACAGCATTGCGGTGATTCCTCCTTAGTGCTCCGGCTCGATGGCCGAGCCGATGTAGATGGCAGACAGGGCAGCGAAGATGTAGGCCTGGATCGAAACGACGATCACGACCTCGAACATGTAGAAGACGGTCGAGAGAAGAACGGAGAACGGGAAGATCCACGGGGTGACCAGAAAGATCAGGCCGATGAACGTGAGGATCAACATGTGCCCGGCGAGCATGTTGGCGTAGAGACGAACGGAGAGGCTGATCAACCGCATGAACTGGCCGAGGATCTCCAGTGGGATGATCAACGGGTAGAGCGCCTTCGGCACATCGGGGATCCAGCTCTTGAGGTACTTCATCACTCCGTTGGCGCGAATTCCCTCGATGTGGGTGAACATCCACGTCATGAACGCGAGCGCGAGCGTGACGGACAGCGTTGACGTCGCGGCGAAGATGGCGAGCGTCGGTACCTCGACGCCGAAGACCTTCCACTTCTCATCCGAGAGCGGCAACGGGATGAAGCCGATCATGTTGACGACCCAGATGAAGACCATGAGCGACGCGACGTACGGGAACCAGCGGCCGATCGCCTTGGTCGGAAGACCCTGCTCGGCGATATGCACCTGGGCTACCTCGTAGATCGTCTCGCCGAGCGCCTGACGCTTGGTGGGCTCTGAGCCGACCTTGACACGCATGAGAACGATCCCGATCACGCACGAGACGATCGTGCCGAGCATCAGGTACGCGACGGCCTTGTTGATCGACATGTCGATCGGTCCGATCTGGATGTCGACCCACGGCTTGAGCGTCCACTCGGAGGCGGGATTGAACTTCTCGCCCTCGGCCCCGGAGGCGAGTGCGACTGCGGGCAGCGCGAGGAAGAGC